>WJKG01000100.1 GCA_014729205.1 candidate division GN15 bacterium
CGAAGGCTCCTGCCTGGTCACCTTCACCGATAGCAGCAAAGGTCTCACCGGTAAGCAACTGGCCGCTATCATCACTGGCGATAGTACGTCGGGCATTGAAGAGGGCTCCGGCTCCGGCCTGGCGGTGGTACGACGGATGGTGGATTCCCTCGGTGGCGACATTTCCGTATCCTCCGAAGACGATCAGGCGATCAGTATCCAACTCCTCTTCCCAACCACGACCTGATCGGCGATACATCACAAACCACACCCTCACAATATTATAGAGGTTGACAAAGGTGCAGGGCGGGGCTTTCTTGGCCTTGTTTTGAACAGGTGAGGCACCCATGCATTCGATGACCGGATTCGGCAAAGCAGAAATCAAGTCCAGGCTCGGGACCTTTTCGGTCGAGATGAACAGCGTCAACAACCGCTATCTGGAGCTCTCTCCGCGGCTACCGCGTCTGTTCTTCTCCCTGGAGTCTCGTATACGAGAGGAGCTATCCGCTCTGCTTAACCGTGGCAAAGTGCATATATATGTCAACTTTGAGGAGCCCGAAAACGCTCCCGGCCGCTACCGCCTCAACAAGGCTGCCGCCCGCGCCTACCATAAAGAACTGCAGGCAATCCATAAAGACCTCGGCCTCGTGCATGAGATCAGTATGCAGGACCTGCTCATCCTGCCCGATGTCACCAATCCGGCCAAAGTCTCGGTGGACGATGAAGAGTACTGGCCATCGCTGAAAAAAGCCATTACCGCCGCCGCCCGCGCCATGATCCGTATGCGCAAACGCGAGGGAGAGGCATTGGCAAAAGACATGCGCGAAAGACTCAAAAAAGTCGAGACATTTGCCAAACAGGTCGAGAAGGTGGCACCGCAGATGACCGAGGCCTACCGCGATAAGATCCGTGCCCGTATCGAGCAACTCATGGAGGCGCCCGCCCCGGATCAGGATCGGCTCGAGGAGGAAATAGCTCTGCACGCCGAGAAGACCGACGTTGCCGAAGAATGCGTCCGGCTGAAGAGTCACATCGTGGAGTACCGACGCACTATCGGGTTGAAAGAACCGGTCGGCAAGCGGCTCAATTTCATCCTGCAGGAGATGAACCGCGAGGCAAACACCATAGCCTCAAAAACCTCGCTCCCTGAGATCGCCTCCACCGTGATATCCATCAAAGAAGAAATCGAGCGCCTGCGCGAGCAGGTTCAGAACGTCGAGTAACCGCCAGACAGAGCGCCAAGAGAATGAGCAAAGCCGACAAAGGCAAAATAGTCATCATTTCCTCACCATCGGGTGGGGGCAAGACATCCATCTGCCACAAACTGCTCAGTCCAACTCGGCGCAAACAAGGCTGGCGCTTTTCGATCAGCTATACAACCCGCCAGCCACGCGCCAACGAACGCAACGGTCGCGAGTACTATTTCGTTACCGACAAGGAGTTTACGGCGCTCAAAAAGGAAGACGCCTTTGCCGAGGCCTGCCGCGTTCATCTCTATCAGTACGGTACACCACGCGGCCCGCTGGAGGAAACACTCAAGAAGGGCGGCGTGATGATACTCGATGTCGACGTGCAGGGAGCGCAAAAACTCAAGAAGGAATACCCGCAGGCTATTACCGTCTTTGTTCTGCCCCCGTCCAAGCGGGAACTACACCGCCGTCTCAAACGACGTGGCACCGAAACCGCCGCCCAGCTTGCCCTCAGACGTGAAAACGCACGCAAAGAAATGAAACTCTACCGTCGTTTTGAGTATACAGTCATTAATGATGATCTCACCGGCGCCGTCAAACGTGTGCTGGCTATTGTTGAAAGTCATCCCTGTCGAACCGAGAATATTCCCAGGGAACTCATAGAAAACATCATTGGTTGAAGACAGTGCGTAACAGGCAGGAGGTTCAATGGAAAAGTTCCCCATTGAGGAACTCGAGAAGATCGGGCTGAACAACTACGAGGCCGTTATCGTGGCCGCGCAGCACGCCCGATATCTCAACACCAAGCGGCTCGAAAGGCTGCAAATGCTCGAGGAAGACCCCTCGCTCGATATCGACGCTCGCAAAATCACGGCCGTCGCATTGAAAGATGTTCTTGATGGAAAGGTAAAGTTTGTGCGCTCCGATTCGATGTAATAGCTAAAAAGCTATTCATCCGAATCGTGAAGGGCACACATGGCCAAGAATCTGCTGATCGTCGAGTCGCCCGCGAAGACACGAACATTAAGTCGCATTCTCGGCAAGGATTTCAATATCCTTGCCACCCTCGGGCATATCTGCGACCTGCCCAAATCCAAACTCGGAATCGAACCCGAAAACAACTTCTCCCTCAATTACCAGCCAATCAAGGGCAAAGAAGACACTCTCGCTGAATTGGAAGAAGCCGCGCGCGAGGCGGATACCGTCTACCTCGCACCTGACCCTGACCGCGAGGGAGAGGCTATCGCCTGGCACGTTGCCAGCCAGCTCGAATCGGTCACCACGGCCGATCTCAAGCGAGTCACCTTCAACGAAATCACCGAACCGGCTGTTCTCGATGCTATCGAAAACCCGCGCGAACTCAACCTGAACAAGGTCAACGCTCAACAGGCACGGCGTGCGCTCGATCGCCTGGTCGGCTACACTGTGTCGCCCTTCCTCTGGAAGACGATCGCACGCAATCTTTCCGCCGGGCGAGTTCAGTCGGTCGCACTGCGGCTGGTCTGTGAGCGCGAGACCGAGATCAACGGCTTCACACCCCGGGAATACTGGAACCTGGAGGTCTCGCTCACCAAGGGCAAGAGGAAGCCGTTCACGGCACGATTGTACAAAGTTGACGGCAAAACCGTGGTCAAGGCCGGTGAACGTGGCAAAAACAAGATCACCATTTCCTCCAAAGCCGATATGGGGGAGATCACGAAAGCGCTTGGCGACGCTACACTCCGTGTCGATGAGGTCAAAACCTCCAGGCGCCGCCGCCAGCCCGCACCGCCGTTTATTACTTCGACCCTGCAGCAGGAAGCCGCCCGCAAGCTCAGCTACTCCCCGAAACAGACAATGGGTCTCGCCCAGAAACTCTATGAGGGCGTTGATATGGGCGGCGATGGTCCCACCGGTTTGATCACGTATATGCGAACCGACTCGGTCCGCGTTTCGGATCAGGCCATACAGGCCGTCCGTGAGCATATCGAAAACGAGTTCGGCGTCGACTATCTGCCGACCAAGCCGGTTAAGCACGGCACCAAAAAGTCCGCCCAGGACGCCCACGAGGCTATCCGGCCGACATATCTCGACCGCCCTCCGCAGTCGGTGCGCAAACTGCTCAAACGAAACGAGTACCGTCTTTACAAGCTTATCTGGGAACGCTTTCTGGCCAGCCAGATGAAACCGGCCGAGTACGAGGTCACCACCGCTACTATTGCGGCCGACAAGCTGACCCTGCGCGCCTCGGCCCAGAAGCAGGTCTTCGATGGTTTCCTCAAGGTCTATCAGGAATCAATCGACTCCGACGAAGCCGAAGAACAGGCTGCCGGTCGCCTGCCCAAGCTCAAAGACGGCGATGAATTGACGCTCAAGAAACTCAATCCTGTACAATCATTTACGAAACCGCCCGGACGATTCTCCGAGGCCTCCCTGGTAAAACAGCTCGAGAAGGATGGTATTGGCCGCCCCTCCACCTATGCCAGCATCATCACCACCCTCAAGGATCGCCGGTATGTCGAGCTGACTGAACGCCGTCTCCAACCCACCGATCTGGGCGAGGCCGTCAACCGTATCCTGGTCGACAACTTCCCGGATCTGTTCAATGTCGGCTTCACTGCCGATATGGAACTGCAGCTCGATCAGGTGGAACAGGGCGATTACGATTGGGTTCGCCTGCTCGGCGACTTCTACGGTCCCTTCATGGACACCATCGATGACCTCAAGGATCGCGCCGAGGAGATCAAGGAGTCCATGACCGAGAAGACTGACGAAGTCTGCGAGAAGTGTGGCCTGCCTATGATCATCAAATGGGGACGCAATGGTCGCTTCCTGGCTTGCTCCGGCTACCCGGACTGCCGCAGTACGCGCCCGCTTCCCGAGGAAGAGGAACGCAACAAGACGAACGAGACATGCGAGAAGTGTGGCGCCCCGATGGTCATCAAGGTTGGCCGGTTTGGTCGCTTCATGGCCTGCTCGGCCTATCCGGACTGCAAGAATACTAAACCGGTTACGCTCGACATGCACTGTCCCAAGTCGGATTGTAACGGCAAGGTGATCGAGCGCCAGACCCGCTCCAAAAGGCTCTTCTACGGCTGTTCCAAATATCCCAAGTGCGATTTCGCCAGTTGGGATCTTCCGGTAGACAGGAAGTGCCCCGTCTGCGATCACGACTACATGGTCTTCAAGAATACAAAGAGCCGGGGAGAGCATTACCGCTGCCCGGAGTGTAAACACACCATGGATGTCCCGACCGATCAAACCGAGCAGGAACACCAGCAGCAGCCGCAACGCGTTGGCTAACACTATGCCCACAACCGCACTTTGAGACAACAAAACAGCCGGGACAGGTTCAATTTGACCTGCCCCGGCTTTTTCGATACCATGAGAACATGTTGAGCATGGCTCTCAGAGAGTATCTTGAATCGCTTCAGACCGAACGGGGCCTGTCGCCGAACACCATCGCTGCCTATCGACGGGACCTCAAGCCGTGGGTCGAACACCTTGAGAACCAGTGGACTCTGACCCCCTCGGCTCGTAAGAACGACCCCGTCTTTCTGCGGGTCTTCATTCGTCGCCGCCTGGAACAGAAGGTGTCCAACCGCTCTCTCGCTCGCTTTCTCTCGGCGGTTTCCGGTTTCCAGAGATATCTGCAGCGCAATGGCTGGGACCAGCAGTATGTCTTCCGCCTGCCGCGCATGAAGACCCCCAAACGGATTCCTGATTTCATCTCTCAGGCCGACGCCAAACGACTTGTCGAACCAGCCCAGACCGACTCCAACCGCAACCGTTTCCTGCACTGGCGTGACTACACTATGGTCGCCCTGCTGTATGCCACCGGTATCCGACGCGAGGAGCTCGCCCGCCTTCACCTGCCTGATATTGACCGCTCCCGCGGTCTGATCTCCGTGCTCGGTAAGGGGAACAAGCGCCGCGAGGTACCCGTTGGGGAAGAAACCATGCGCGACCTCGATTCGTACCTCAAAGAACGGCAGGCATACCTGCAGACGAAGGCGCCCACCCCGGCGGTCTTCATCAATCGGAACGGCCAGCCACTCAGCCTGCGTTCGGTGAATCGTGTGGTCAGGGCGTTCGCCTCGAAAGCCGGTCTGGACATCACACCCCATGCGTTGCGACACTCGTTCGCCACGCACTTGTTGGAGAACGGAGCCAGTTTGATGCTGATCAAGGAGATACTTGGCCACGCCTCGCTGACTACAACCCAGAAATACACGCACGTGACCGCCGACGCCATGAAACAGGTGTTCAATGCCGCCCACCCACGTTCGGGCCGAAAGGACTGACAATCCGGAGCTGACTATAATGACCAAAGTACGCGCCACAACTATAATAGGACTCATCCACAACGGCCGTGCCGCTATGGCCGGCGACGGCCAGGTAACGTTCGATGAAACCGTCATGAAATCGCAAGCGGTTAAGATACGCACTATGCGCGATGATACCATCCTGGCCGGCTTCGCCGGAGCCGCCGCCGATGCGCTCGCGTTGTTTGAGTTGCTCGAGAAGAAGATCGATGAATACTCCGGTAACCTGCGACGTTCAGTAGTGGAACTGGCCAAAGAATGGCGCACCGACAAACTCCTGCGTCACCTGGAAGCAATCATCGCCGTTACCGACAAGGATCGCATCTTTCTCGTCAGTGGCAACGGCGATGTAATCGAACCCGATGACGGCATAATCTGCATCGGTTCCGGCGGCGCCTACGCCCTGGCCGCCGCCCGGGCCATGATCCAGACCAATCCTAAACTGACCGCCGACACTATCGCGGTGCGATCACTGGAAATCGCCGCCGATATCTGCGTCTACACCAACCACAATATCACCGTTAAGACAATCAAATGACCGAAGAATATCTCACGCCCAAAGAAATCGTCGCCCATCTCGACAAGTACATTGTCGGCCAGTCCTCGGCCAAGAAATCAGTGGCCATTGCCCTGCGCAACCGCTGGCGTCGCCACAAAGCCAATGAAGAGATGCGCGCCGAGATCATGCCCAACAACATCATCATGATCGGCCCCACCGGTGTCGGCAAAACCGAGATCGCTCGCCGCCTGGCCGACCTGGCCCGTGCTCCGTTTCTGAAGGTGGAAGCCTCGAAGTTTACAGAGGTCGGCTATGTTGGCCGCGATGTAGAATCGATGGCCCGCGACCTGGTCGATATCGGTGTCAATATGGTTAAGAAGGAGCACCACGAACACGTCAAAGGTCGCGCCGAGAAGAACACGACCGAACGCGTCCTGGACCTCCTCCTCGGTCCCAGCAACGAGCAAAGCTCCGAGGCACTGGTCGAGTCTCAAGGCGCCGAAACCACCCGCGACAAGTTCCGCAAGCTGCTTGATGAAGGCAAACTGGACCATCGCGAAGTCGAGGTCGAGACCCCGCAGAGCCAGTTCCCGGTGGTGGAGATCTTCTCGCCGACTGGCATGGAAGAACTCGGCGCCAGTTTCCAGGAGCTCTTCTCGGGCCTCATGCCCAAGAACACCAAACGTCGCAAGATGCCCGTCAAGGACGCCCGCAAGTTCATCTTCAACCAGGAACTCGATCGCCTCGTCAACATGGACGATGTCATCGCCGAGGCTCTCGAACGTGTCCAGAACAACGGCATTGTCTTCATCGACGAAATCGACAAGGTCGTCGGCGACAATAGCCGCACCGGCCCCGATGTCTCCCGCGAGGGCGTGCAGCGCGATATCCTGCCCATCGTGGAGGGCTGCGCCGTCACCACCAAGTACGGCATGATCCGCACCGACCATATTCTCTTCATCGCGGCCGGAGCCTTCCACTCGACCAGCCCCTCGGACCTCATCCCGGAACTGCAGGGGCGCTTTCCGATTCGTGTCGAGCTGGATTCGCTCACCGCCGAGGACTTCGAGCGCATTCTGGTCGAGCCCCAGGCGTCGCTGGTGAAGCAGTATCAGGCGTTGATGGAGACCGAGGGTATCAGGCTCGAATTCAGCCAGGGGAGTATCCGCAAGATCGCTGAGTTCGCCGAGCAGGTGAACAAGAACTCGGAAAATATCGGTGCCCGCCGATTGCAGACGGTGCTCTCGACGCTGCTGGAGGATCTGCTGTTTGACCCGCCCACGGATTCGAAGGAGGCTCGCATCTCTGCCACTCAGGTCGAGAAACGCCTCTCGGAGATCATCGAGGACGAGGACCTCAGCCGGTATATCCTGTAGCCACGCTCGCGTCGGTGGCCCACCGCTCCTGCGGTGGGATATTCCGCAAGCGCTATCCTGTGGGCGGCAGGCCTCCCGGCCTGCCCCAGCCCGGTGCCCCACAGCTTGCTGTGGGTAGTAATGCTACCTATTGGGTGCGCTTCCTTCTTGGC
>WJKG01000101.1 GCA_014729205.1 candidate division GN15 bacterium
CCTTCTCTCGGCTGTACAGACCGGGCGAAATGAAGGTCCACGCCTGGTAGAATATAAACGGCGCCGAAACCACGAGTCCGGTTATCAGCGAGATCTTCAGGTACGCGTAGAAAGAGCCGGTCACCTCGGTCACGTGCAGCTTGATCTGCCCCATGGGCCGAACGAAAAACGTCATGATTTGATCGGAGAAGTAAAACGCCGCCGCGGTAGCGATAATCACCGCCAGGGCACACCACATGAGCCGACGACGCAACTCCTCGAGATGATCCAGAAACGGCATACCTCCGCCGGACTCGGGATCGTCAGGATAGGGACTGTCCTGTTCAGGGGTGGTCATAACGACGCAATTAGGGGCGGACCGGGAAACTTGTCAACGTCTTTGCGAGGCCGGTGATCGCCTTCACTCACCGAGCATACGACGGAGTTCTTCCAGAAACTCGCTCTTATCCTTGAACTTGCGATATACACTGGCAAAACGTACATAAGCAATCTCATCGGTCTCCCGCAACTTGGCCATCACCAACTCACCAACATCCTGACTGGATATCTCACTGCGGAAACGGGAGTTGAGCGTCGCCTCGACGTCATCGGCAATAGACTCCATCTGCTTGGAGGAAATCGGTCGTTTGTTACAGGCCAGCTTGAGGCCGTGAAGGAGCTTGGTGCGATCGTATGGCTCGTGGCGGCCGTCGGACTTGATGATCGTCAGCGCTACATGCTCCACATACTCGTACGTCGTAAACCGCTTGTGGCACCCAAGACACTCCCGGCGACGTCGAACGGAGTTGCCATCCTGCGAGGGGCGGCTGTCGACTACCTTGTTCTCCTCATGTCCGCAATGGGGGCAACGCATAGGCTGATGGAACACCGAACCACTCGGCAAACGAAGGCCGAGACCAGCAGCGTGCTGAAGACTCGGCCTCTATCATCATTCACCTTCGACAGTGGTTATTCCGTCTCCTCCTTGATCCAGGCGATGTAATCCGGCAGTCCTTCCGTCAATGGCAGAGCCAGTACCTCAGGAAGATCGTAGGGGTGGTTCTCTTCGATATACTCAATCAACTCATCTATTCGCCCGGCGGTCGTCTTGATGATCATCAACGACTCACTGTCGGTCTCGATCTTATCATCCCACCAATAGACCGAATCGATACGCGGCACTATGTTGATGCACGCCGCAAGGCGCTCCTCGACAATCGCGGTGGCCAGTTCGCGCGCCTCGTCGCGAGGAACCGACACCAATACGACACGAATACTCTCCATCTACTTGTTGACCTCCCGCTTGAGTTTCTTCTCTACCGAGGCAACCTTACCGCTAAGCCGGTTTCGGGCTCCCTTGCGATCATCAATATGCATGATGATATACACCCGGCTGTGCTTGCGACGGAGCATCAATCGGGCCTTGTTGATCACCGGCATCACCTTGTTCCAGTCTCCCTCGATCAGCGTCGCCATCGAGGTCACCTTGTACGGCAGACCGGACTTGTCAATGATATCGATCACCCGGGCCACGTCGGCCGAGGCACTGTCGGATCGTTTGTCGGTCGGAAACATCGCCAAAGAAAACAGCACGGCAAAGAGTCCTTTCTGGTTGCGGTCCGTTATCGTCAGGCGGTTGCGGACTGATACTCGGCCTGCAGCTCCGGGTACAGCGGGAACTTCGCACAGAACTGATCCACTTCTTTCGCGATCTGCTCAAGCTCCTCCTCCTTGCGGCGGTTCTTGATACCGCGATCAATGAAGTCCGCGATCTGCTTCATCTCCTCCGGCCCCATGCCGCGCGTTGTCACCGCCGGCGTTCCCAGTCGGACACCCGATGTCACAAACGGCTTCTCCGGATCGAACGGCACGGTGTTCTTGTTCGCCGTAATACCAGCCTTGTCCAGCGCCTTCTCAACCTTCTTGCCGGTAACCTTGGGGATGTCAATGAAGTTCATCAGCATCAGGTGCGTGTCAGTACCATCGGCCACCAGCCGATGTCCCTTGTCCTTGAGCGCTCCGGCCAGCGTAGCCGCGTTTTCGACAACACGTTTCTGGTAGTCCTTGAATTCGTTAGTCATGGCCAGCTTGAAGGCCACCGCTTTCGCCGCAATGATGTGCATCAGCGGACCACCCTGAATTCCCGGCATCACCGTACGATCCAGATCGGCGGCGTACTGCTCTTTACACATCACCACCCCACCGCGCGGGCCGCGAAGGGTCTTGTGCGTCGTCGAGGTCACGAAGTCGGCCATCGGCACCGGTGACGGATGCACGCCCGCGGCAACAAGCCCGGCAATATGCGCGATGTCCACGACCATGTATGCTCCACACGTATCGCATGCCTCACGGATCCGCTCGAAATCCCAGAAACGCGGATAGGCCGATGCACCCGCCACAATCATCTTCGGCTTTACCTCTTTAGCCTGCGCGATGAGAGCATCGTAGTCAATCACCTCGGTCTTCTGATCGACCTGGTAACCAACGAAATCGTAAAGCATACCGGAGAAATTGATCGGATGACCGTGGGTTAAGTGACCACCGTGCGAAAGATCGAGCCCCATCACCGTGTCACCCGGCTTAAGCACCGTGAAATAAACCGCCATATTGGCTTGCGAGCCGGAATGTGGCTGTACGTTAGCGTGCTCGCAGCCGAAGAGCTCTTTGAGTCGCTCGCGGGCAAGATCCTCGGCAACATCGACGAACTCGCAGCCACCATAGTAACGCTTACCCGGGTAGCCCTCGGCATACTTGTTGGTCATGACGCCGCCGGCGGCCTCCATGACAGCCTGCGACGTGAAATTCTCCGAGGCAATCAACTCCAGCTTACTGGATTGCCGATCGGCCTCTTTGGCAATGGCATCGTATATCTCGGGATCAACCTTCTGCAAATGCGACATATCTGAGACTCCTCTGACTTGTTTTGGCCGCAATGTACCAAATATCGAGCCGGTGGTCAATGGGCCTCGAACCGACAAAAGGCGGGAAGCACTACCTCCCGCCTTCTTGCACACTATTCGTGGTCTTCTGTCTCAATCAACAGCCGAACCGCTGTGTTCGTTCTCCAAAGAGCAGATTTTATCCACCCGTCGCTTGTGACGTCCACCCTCGAACTCGGTCTCGAGGAAAGTGGTGACAATGTCCCCATACACGTCGTCGGACACGTACTTCTGCCCCATGCTGATCACGTTGGCATCGTTGTGCAATCGCGTGTAATAGGCCATATCCCGATTGATAGCGAGCCCCGAACGAATCCCACGGACCTTGTTGGCTGTGATATTCGTCCCGTTGCCCGTCCAGCAGATGACGATCCCCCGGTCAGCCCGGTCCTCGGCAACCGCAAATGCAACCTCTCTGGCGAAATCCGGATAGTCGACAGAATCCGTCGTCTGCGTACCAAAATCCAGTACCGAATGGCCCAGCTTGGTCAGCAGATTCTTGACCTTGTCCTTGAGCTCCACACCAGCATGATCGCATCCAATGGCTACCTTCATTATGCCGTCACTCCTTCGTACTTGGGAACATGGGTGAGCCAGCCATACTTGTCCTCGGCCGCACCCTCGATTATGTCAAAAAACGCTTTTTGCAGCTTCAACGTGATCGGGCCGGCTTTACCCTCACCGATCGGGATATTATCGATCTTGGAGATTGGTGTCACCTCTGCCGCCGAACCGGTAAAGAAAACCTCATCGGCCAAATAGAGCGACTCGCGCGGTACGTTCTGTTCGATGACCTTAATACCCATATCCTCGGCCAGCTTGATTATCGACCGACGGGTAATCCCCGGCAAGATCGACGCTGAGAAGGTGGGCGTAATGAGCGCGCCGTTGCGCACCAGGAA
>WJKG01000009.1 GCA_014729205.1 candidate division GN15 bacterium
GTCTATACCCCTACCGTGCTGACCATACTCGGCGTAATCATGTACCTTCGCTCGGGCTGGGTGCTGGGAAACCTGGGCCTGACCAATACCATCCTGCTGGTGATCCTGGCCAATAGTATCACGTTAATCACAACGCTCTCGTTTTCCTCGATGGCGACCAACATGAAGGTCGGCACCGGTGGAGCCTACTTCATCATATCGCGCAGCCTCGGGCTCGGTGCCGGAGCGGCCATCGGCATTCCTGTCTTCCTTTCTCAGGCAATCTCGATCACCCTTTATTCCTATGGTCTGGCAGAGTCTTTGAGTATCGTTTGGCCCGGCATTCCGCTTAAGAGTGCCGCTGTAATCATCATTCTGCTTATCACACTGCTGTCGCTTCGTGGTGCGAAGGTAGCATTGCGAGCGCAGATCCCCCTGATGGTGCTGGTGGGTCTCTCACTAATCGCCCTGGTTGTCGGGGCACTGTTGGCCGATCCGGTGCGTGACATCACCGGACCAGAGCCCCGGGGCGTACCATTCTGGGTGGGGTTCGCAGTGTTCTTTCCGGCCATGACCGGTGTAATGGCGGGACTGAGCCTGTCCGGCGACCTCAAATCTCCTGCGAAGGCGATTCCCATCGGTGCCGTCGGCGCGGTTCTGACGGGGTTTGCAGTATACATGCTGATTCCGGTTTTTCTCAACATGGGAGCCAGTACCGAACAGCTCAAGACGGATCCCCTCGTCTGGCTCCAGATCGCGCCGTATGGACCATGGCTCATCCTGCCCGGCCTTTGGGGGGCCGTGCTGTCATCGGCGGTGGGCTCTATGCTGGGCGCACCTCGCACCCTGCAGGCGCTGATAATCGACCAGAGCTTGCGCCGCGACCTGAGACGCTTCGTCGGCAGTGCCAACGGCCTTCGACTGGCCCTGGCCTTTTCGGCCGGAATCGCGTTGCTGCTGGTCCTGCTGGGCAACCTGAATGCCGTCGCCAAGGTTGTGACCATGTTTTTCCTGACCGTCTATGGTACCATTAACGTCGCTGCCGGATTGGAAAGCCTGAGCGGCGATCCTTCGTGGCGGCCACGATTCCAGGTCCCCTGGGTGATAAACATCGCCTGCGGCCTCGCGTGTCTGGCCGTCATGATGCTGATCAGTCCCGTTGCCGGACTCGTGGCGGTGGTCGTGGAAGTGGGCCTATGGTTTATCTTCGTGCGTCGTGAGGGACGGAGCACCTGGGGCGACAGTAGACGTGGGCTCTACGAAATGGTCTTGCGCTGGATGCTGATCCTTCTGTCACGTCGTCCCATGAGCCCTCGTAACTGGCGACCGCACGTACTTGTATTCGTCGATGACCCCCAGCGACGTCTCGATCTGATCAAGTTTGCCTCCTGGTTCAGTCAGAATCGAGGGGTGGTCACCGTTTGTGAAGTGTTGGTGGGGGATCTGCTGGAAAGACAGGCTGAAGTACAAGAAAACCTGGAGGCTATTAAAAACGTCACACGGGAGGAGAAGCTGACCGTCTTCCCGGAGGTTGATGTCGCCCACAATATCGTGGATGGTATCGTTAACATCTCTCAGGCCAACGGAATCGCCGGTTTTGCCAGCAATACCATCGTACTGGGATGGCCAAAGGACGATGGCATGATGATCAATTTCCTTAACACGGCTCGTCGTCTGGAGGCGCTCCGTAAATCGATTGTCATTGGCCGTGTCAAACCAGGACAGCCCTTCTCAGTTGGACGGTCGGTGCGTCAGATTCATGTCTGGTGGGGCGGATTGAAGCAGAACGGTGATCTGATGCTCCTTCTGGCATGGTTGCTCACTCGCAATTCACAGTGGCGCAATGCGGAGCTTCGCATCATATCCGCGGCTTCATCAAAGATGGCGCGAGACAACACCAAGCGCTACCTTGACAACCTGCTCAGCCAGACCCGTATTGACGCACGCGTGGACGTCTTCCTCAAACCGACCGATAGTAACATCCGCAGTCTCATCCACGAACAGTCGGCTTCAGCAGATGTTGTCTTCCTCGGACTGGCGGTGCCACCCGCCGGCAAAGAAGGTGAGTATGTTCTCAGGATGCGCGAGCTGGCGGCGGACATGCCGGTTGTGTTCTTCGTCAAAAACTCCAGCCTGTTCGTCGGAGAGCTGCTACATGAGGAAAATCTGGAGCCGGAGTAACTGCTGAAGCTTCGACGAAAACTCTGTTACTTGGGAATATCGATAATCCGATTTATTTTGTTGCATTTTGTGGTCGGCATTGAGACAATACACTGGAAGCCGAATGGCCAGCACCGACGCAACACGTTACTGGCCATTGACATCGCCCCGCAGCAACCGCGGATTGGGAGGGATGAATGGGGAAGTCTCGAAGCGCCCGCAACAATGAGTTACCACGCCGCAAGCCGGCACCGCCGATGGACGAACCAAAGGTCGTGACGGCAACCACTCAAGCTATGATTGGGCGAACAGACACGAGTGTCTCAGGTGATGCTGTCTTCCAGACAATTATCGGGAATCTCGCCGATGCTGTCTTCGTTCACGATCTCGATGGCGACTTCCTTCTGGTCAATCCCACCGCATGTCAGAACCTGGGCTACAGCGAAGAAGAACTCCTGCAGATGGGTGTGGAGGATGTCGATGCGGAGTGTATCGAAAGAGATGACAGGCAACGCTACTGGCTATCGCTCAAGCCCGGTCAGAAGGTCATGCAGCGCGTTCGCCATCGGCGCCGTGATGGCAGCGAGTATACTGCCGATGTTCACATCAACAGAATCAATCTTGACGGTCAGCCGGCCATACTGGCCGTCGCCCGTGATCTGACCGAACTACTGCAAGCACAGGAACTCCACCGAAAGACAGAGGAGATGCTGCTGCAATCGCAGAGAATTGCCCACACCGGAAGCTTCATACGGGATCTGGCGACCAATGAAGTAACATGGTCGGACGAGCAATACCACTTGTTTGGCTACGAACCAGCGGAGATCGACCTGGACTATGAAACAGTGGTCGAACACATCCATCCCGATGATCGCCAGCAATTCCTGTCATCCAACCGAGCCCTTGTTGAAGACAATCAGGAATATGACTGCGAGTATAGAATCGTCCGAAAAGACGGTGCGATCAGATGGATACGGTCTCGTGCCATTATCGAGCGCGATGACTCCGATCAACCGAGTCGGGTCGTGGGTGCCATTCAGGACATCACCGAAACGGTGCGCGTGCGAACCGAGCGAGAGTTCGATCGCGAGCTTATGCGTACCATGCTGGACACCTCTTCTGAGGTCATGTTTTTGATGGACCCTGAGGGCACCATTGTTGCGTGCAATGAAGCACTCGAAACGAGACTCGGACTGCACACTCACCAGATCATCGGTAAATCCGCCTTGGAACTGATTGATCGCGACGTTGCTGACACAAGGCGACAACATGTCTCCAGAGTGCTCAAGTCCCGAAAGGGCGTCACTTTCGAGGATCAACGAGCGGGGCGGTTCTTGCGACATACGCTCCAGCCAGTGCTCGACGACGATGGTGAGGTCAAGTACATCGCTGTGCACGGGGCCGATTTAACCGATATCAGGGCAACCGAGACAGAGCTCGAACACAAACAGTTGCTGTTGTCACAGGCGGAACTGTTGTCAGCATCAGGCGCATTTGAATGGGACCTTGCCGATGGCTACTTCTATGCCTCGGACGGTTGGAAGAGAATACATGGGGTGTCCGCCGACAGGCTGACGTTCGAAGAACTGACGCCGCTGGCACATCCCGAGGATCGAGACCGTGTTAAGGCCGCAGTAGAAGCGACGATTTCAGGCAAGTCCGACTATAATGTCGAGCACCGCATTGTCAGGGCTGACAATCAGGAAACCCGTTATATCCGCGCCAATGCTATTGTACAGCGAGACAAGGACGGAAAGCCCGTGCGCATTCTGGGATCCGCTCAAGATATTACCGATCAACACTTCGCTCACCAGCACTTAGCTGAGAGCGAGGAACGCTACCGCACTCTTATAGACACTGCCACAGACGCTATCATAGTGGCCAACCCTCATACCTCGATCATCATTGACGCCAACCGACAGGCTGAGGAGCTTCTGGGCTTGAGCCATGACGAGATTGTCGGGCTTCACCAGACAGAGATCCATCCCCCCGAAGAAGGAGAGTGTGCTAAGTCGAAGTTTGGGCAAGCCACCCAGAATCAGGGGGAGCGCTATACACAGATGCATGTCCAACACAAGGACGGCCGACGCATTCCAGTGGAGATATCATCCGGCGGTGTAGTCAAAGCCGGTGGCACAGATGTGCATTTCGGAATATTCCGCGACATCTCCAGTCGGCTTGAGGCGGAAATGGCAGAGCGCGAAAGGCAGGCCGAACTCGAGCAGGTATTCAAGGCCATTCCTGATGCCGTCCTTTACGCTGATACTCAGCGACGAATCGTGTTCGTTAACCCGGCGTTCACGGAGGTATTCGGCTACACTGCAAATGAAGCCGTAGGCCAATCCACTGCCCTCATCTACAATTCCGAGAAAGAGCATGCTCAGGCGGGCCAACAGCGCTACAATCCCGACTGCCCGGCAGACTACAGCAGCTATGAGATCGAGTATCGCAAGAAGAACGGCGAGACCTTCCTTAGCGAGACCGTTGGTACTCCGGTCTTCGACAGCAATGACAAACTCACCGGCTTCCTGGGCATTATACGAGACATAACTGAGAAGAAGGCTGCTGAGAACGCGCTCAAGGAGAGCCAACGCTTCACGCAGATGATTGCGGATACGACACCGTCCCTGCTGTATATCTACGATGTGGATGAGAACCGAAATATCTGGGTCAACGCTGCAACCAGCGTACGTTTTGATTGGTCAGAAAGTGGGACCGCCGATGACGTAACTGCAATGGTTCATCCGGAGGATTGACGGTCCTTATCGATCGTCTCAAACAACTCGAGCCCGCTCCCGATGGTACCTGGA
>WJKG01000102.1 GCA_014729205.1 candidate division GN15 bacterium
CTGTATGGAACGCGTACAACCGCGAAAACGTGTCAGATTATTATTGGAACGAGATCAAGCAGGAGCAGGATGTGCTCCACCAATGGTCGGCGCTTCCCATTCTCGGGTTGGAGTACGAGTTCTAAGCGCTGCGGAGCTACGGGAGGCAACGAGCAGTACTACGTATTGGGCGGGAGGGGCTAAGATTGAGCTCCCGACCGGCTGTATATCCAGTAGGCTGTCACCCGTATGACCGCGAAAACGAAGACCATCACTATCAGGAACACCGGTACCTGGTCGTGGGCCAATTCCCACGCGATCATGCCGAGCCAAACAAGTCCTACGGCAATCAAGGTAGCTCGATTCGCCTTGAGCCAGCACTGCCGTTGGCGCTCATCCATATTCATGGCATCCATTTCATTCTTCATCAGTATCTTTCCTGACTTTGAGCTCGAAGAGTTCGTCCACTCTCATATCCAGCGCTCGAGCAATACGAAAGGCTAACAGCGTCGAGGGCACATAGCGACCTCGTTCAATGGAAATGATGGTCTGTCTGGATACTTTCACCTGTTCGGCAAGCGCCTGTTGTGTCATGTCCAGTCGGGCTCGGTGCTGCTTGATATGATTGACCAGTTCCATGTCAGAGAACCCTCACTTCTGGTCAGAATGTAATGCAAAGACTACATAATGTCAAGTATATTTTACATTCCTGGGACGACAGTCGGCCCGGGCTGGTATCGGGGTCTGGCAAAGTAACTTAGAGGTGAGGCTGGTCGCCGTTGTTGGGTTCAGAGGATTCGGGATACTCCGCCCAGTAGAGGATATCGCGGACGTCCTTGCGGGCTGCTTCGACGAGATGGCTCAGTTTGCGTAAGTCGTTATGGGATAGCTTTATGAGGGCGAGATGCAGTCGTTCTTCCTGCGACCGATCGTCGGCCTCGCAACTTGAAAGCAACTGTTCCGCTTCGGCTCTGGTGTCATCATCGAAGGAAGCGTTCAGCAATCGTCGTACTTTTTCAGTCAAGGTATCGTCCCCAATTGTGTCTATCTTTGCTGTAGGTGTAGTATCGGCTGTTTGAGGTGTGGTGTTTACCCCTGATATGAGGATTAGCGGATGGGCCGCTTGACGCCGCCGTAATGAAGTGTTTGCTTGTAGTTATCATCAGCTTCACCATCGCCGCCGCCGGGCGGTAACGCGAAGGGGTTCTTATGAGCGGTATTCTCTTTATGAAGACACAGCAACCTGACGTAATCAAGCAATTCTACACGGAGCAGATTCACTGTGATATCTGGCTCGAGCAGGCCGACTGCACGATCCTCAAGCACGGCAATTTCCTGTTCGGCTTCTGCCATCGAGATCGGACCGATACCGAGGGCATGCTGACCTTCTTCTTCCGTCGCCGACAGACGGTTGACGAGATGTATGCAGAACTCAAACCAATGGCGGTCAGCGAGCCAGTCTATAACGAGAAGTACCGCATCTACCAGTTCTTCGCCCGAGACCCTGAGAACCGTATGGTGGAGATCCAGTGGTTTGATCATCCGGTAGCTCAGTATGCCGATGGTGCCGATTTGCTCAAGCACCGCCGCAGTACCCGGGATTTCCTCGATGCTGAGATTAATGACGCTACTGTTCAGAAGGTGGTGGAGCTTGCCCGTTGGGCTCCATCGGCCTACAACCGTCAACCGTGCTACTATGTACCGATCCGGTCAAGAGACCTGAAGTCCTGGTTGGGAGCCCGTTTGGAAACAGCCTCAGAACCTATTGACCGCGCACCGATGGCGATGGCAATTGTCGCAGATACTGACATCACCAAACACCCGGAACAGGATGGGAGTATTGCCGCTTACCATTTCCTGCTGGCGGCATGGCATTTCGGCCTGGGGACATGCTGGATAGGATCGATGAACCATGATGATGTCAAAGAGAAGCTGGGAATCCCCACCAGCCATTATCTGGTGACTGTCACGCCGGTAGGATATCCATCAGAGTATCCGGTAGAGCCGACTGACCGCAAGGCAGCTTCGGAGATCCTGAAAGAGGCACGCTAAGCGAGAATTCCAATACTTCTGACTGTCTTTTGAGAGCGGTTCGACATAAGTCGGACCGCTTTTCTGCGTTACATAATCAGCAGGCCCACAACCAGTTACTAAAGAACGAGCGGTAGTGGCGAACTGGTCGTGGTCCCAAATCCCTAAAAAAGCGCTCTCTCCGTGTAAGGATTGTGACTTTTCGGCGACCAAGGAGTAAATGGATGATCATAATCTACAATTGGTATAGTAAGGAAAGGAGAGAACAATGAATACACAAAACCACACCAAGGGAGGTCAGCAGCATCTGACCAAAGGCGAGAGGATCCTGAGCTGGATTCTGCAGATCATCCCCGCTGTCATCTTTTTACCCATGGGTATTATGAAGATTACCGGCAATCCGAATTCCGTCATGCTCTTTGAGCAACTCGGCATGGAGCCGGTGGGTCGGTTTGCTGTTGGCATCGCCGAGATCGCTGCCGGTGTGCTGTTGCTCTGGCCGTCCAAATCATGGCTGGGGGGATTGGTCGGCATGGGTGTCCTGGCGGGAGCCGTTTTCTTCCACTTGACCAGTATCGGGATTGTCATGAATGGCGACGGTGGCATGATGTTCATGATCGCCATCGCGACCTTCCTGATGAGTGCGGCAGTGGTCTGGCTCCGCCGTCATCACATCCCGGTGATCGGTCCCAAACTGGGACGTTCCCTGGTGGTCGAAACGCAGTAGTTGAGGAACAATGAACAACCTGTTAGCCGGATGAGCAGCCCTCGCTCAGTCAGAAGGCGGGTACGAACGTGCCCGTCTTTTGTATTCTATGACATCGCGAACGAAGTCTCGTGGGGCCATAGTTCGGTAGCCCCGCTTGCGGTTCTTGAAGCCTATTTGATAA
>WJKG01000103.1 GCA_014729205.1 candidate division GN15 bacterium
CGGTTCTTGAAGCCTATTTGATAAAGGAGGTAGTTCTGCCGGAAGAGAGTTCGATATGCATCGATCAGCTTGGTTTCGGGATCCCAGATGTGGGTCGCCTCGGACGATCCGGCGTTTACCTCGACAATGACGAATCCTCTCCCCTGGCGCAGCTCTTCGAGCGATTGGAATCGCACGTCAAACCGGCCGAAATAGAATTCCGGCATGCTCTGGGCGATGCGATCGATAGTATCGGTTAGCTCCTGCGTAATATGCTCCTGCCCGTTGCGAAACACAGCTCCTTGCGCATGATTGCCGGCAAAGACGAGTCTGATACGTTCACCTTCGCCGGGGACCTCGCTTAGGCGATGGCCATGACGTCGCAGATAGACCTGGCTGTTCATGGAGGCGCGCGGGTGTTCAAGGATGAGTCTGCGCAGGCTTCTGTGACCGTCGCCGGTCACTTTGGGAAACTCCTTGAGTGTCAATGAGAAGATCCTCCCCGTGTGCTCATCGGGCTGACGAATGTAGAAGATGCCGGCTTCGTACTCCCCGGGGGCTTTCTCCTGGAAGAGCATAGGTGTGGTCCTTGGCAGGGATTTCAGATACTGTGTCAGTCGGTCCATGTCTGCTGCGAGTATAACGCCGCTGCCACGCTGGCCGATATCGGGTTTGACGACCAGCGGGAAGTCCAGATTCGCCTCGTCGAGCTTGTCTCGAGCGGCAGTTGCAAGGTCCGGCCGGCCATTGTCCCTGGCCGCCGTGAATCTTGTCCAGCTGGCGACATTTTCGCGATGCTCGTGGCCAATCATGTTCAGCAAGTCATGTTTAGACTCCATGACGAAGCCACCCCCGCGAACTCCGGGATTGGCGACAGTAGGCAACATCGCCCCGCGGAATCGGATGGCCAGCCAGATGGCGTGAAGGACGACCGGGAGATAGAATTTGTACGGTGACCAGAATTCGAACGAGGATGCCAGGGTCGCTCCGTTGCGATCGGAACGAAGCATAGAGCGCTTGATTCGCCACCGAACGACAAGCTGCACCAGGACAACCGTCAAAACAATGGCAACTCCGATCAGCCAGCGCCATCGATTTGCCTGATCGAGTACTTGTTCGCCGAGTTCAATGGTAAGACTGAGCAGACAGAAGGTCCATACTAAGGAGGCGACAATCGCTACGAGGACGAACCTCGGCATGGATACACGCATCATGCCGGCGGCAACATAGGTTGGCAGTCGCAGGCCTGGTATGAAGCGAGAGGACAAAATGGTAACAATGAGATTGCGGTCAAACCATTTACCACCGGTACGCAGGCGGCGGGGGTGAATCCAACGCCATTTCACTACACGGAAGCGGGCGAAGCGTCCCAGAAGATAGAGCCCGATATCCCCGACGGCGATACCTGACGCCAGACCGATGAACGCCGCCCAGTATGACATCCTGCCGTCGGCCACAAGCAGTCCACTGCCAACGGTGGCCGGATCCTCTAACACGAAAGTGCTGATAGCAGCGATCAGCCCCTGCAGGAAAGGTGAACCCTGAAAGGTGTTGGCGAAATGTGTAAACCAGTCAATCACGGAGTCTGCCAATTACTGACGTGGGTCTGCCACTTTGCCGACAAAGAGCATAATACCGGTCGCATCATCAGCAAGCACAAAGACAAACGGCCTGTCAACCTTCATTTCAAACGTGACGGGTTCAGTGTCTCCCATAGCGGCGGTGACCCTGATACCCACCGAGGTTGCCGCGGCCGCTTCAGTGCCGGTCTCCATGACTTCAATGAATGTCTTCTGGCGCACCTCGCTGATATACAGCCTCTCCCCTGCCGGTAGCTCGTTCCCGACAAGCATCGACGAGAGATCTGACTCGTCGGGTGAGAAAGCAACTCCCATCCCGAGATCTTTCAGGGCATTGTTGAGCATGTAATCGGAGGTTAACTCAAAACGCGGTAGCTCCAGACGTCCGCGTTTGTACTCCAGGCGTTCGGAGTTCTCCTTCCACCACTCATACGTCATCCTGTCGAGCAGATCATCAACGGTCAGCGAATCGCTCGGAAGCAGGATGAACATCGACTGTTGCTGTCCCTTGTAGGCGAGTTCGACAATCTCCATTTCCGGTGTCTCGGCGTACCGGAGCCGCTCGGTAAGACTCATGAGGTGGTGGTCGATGGTGGAGCCATCGACAAGTGTGAAGGGTTTGATCTGCGTATTGGACTCTTTAAACTGCTTTTCCCAGTCGGCTTTGAAATAGAGGGCGTTGATCAGGATCATGGCCATATCGGGTTCAACAGTCTCAATGATCTGATCGATTTTGCTCTCGGTCGCCTCACTGACCCAGTTGTTGATCCTGTCTTTGGTAGACGGGTCCGAGTAGTTAACTCGCGACAATTCCGCCTCAAGGCACGACCGGACCGTACTCAGGTACTCCTCGTTGAACTCCCACACCTCGTTCAGCCAAGCGCTGTTGGCCAGGTTGAAGACGATGGCGGAGTCGGATTGATCCAGTTTGTTCATTGTTCCGGCAAGAAGATCAGTCAGTTCCCCGCGAGACACGTCCGGCAAGTGCAGTGTCTTGTTCATCGCCTCCTTGGTCTGTCCTTCAGCACCCAGATAGACCATATCGAGGGCAAGGGCGGCGCTGAGCGGTGAGATTATGGTATTCGGCTCGTCGCTTACCTGAGCTCGCACCTGATGAAACAGGTCCAGCCCGAAACGATTGGTCGCGGTTTCCACCGACGTGCTCCCCGAAGCATCCGCGGACCCGCTAACAGTTCCGAAGAGCAGCGCTAGACCAATTATCGACTGCGGTATGATTTCCATGGGACTGATCACAAGTATCCTCCGGCATCAATGGGCGATTTCGTTACCATAGATACAGCCACCGGTCCTGTTTCTGCCAGAAAAAACCGGGTGCTAACAGAATTGTCATCTACGAAACAGAACATCATGACCCGCAAAAAGTTGACGAATCATACTGATAGGGCGTCATTGGCTCTTAGAAACTCAACGGAGGTTTTTGTGCGCGTTTTGGCCCTGGAGCCCTTCTACGGAGGCAGTCATAAAGCGTTCCTGGACGGCTGGCGGGCGCATTCCCGACATGAATTCACCGTTCTGGGCTTGTCGGCCCATCACTGGAAATGGCGGATGCGACATAGTGCGGTTACGTTCTCTCATTTGGTCGACGAGCGTGTCTCGAGTGGCGGTTCCTGGGACGTAGTGTTTGCCAGTGATATGCTCAATCTTGCCGAATTCCGTGGGCTGGTGCAGCCGTCTTTGCGTAACCTGCCGACGGTGCTCTATTTCCACGAGAATCAGCTTACCTACCCCTCTCGGACTCAGGACGATCGAGACCTCCATCTCGCTTATGTCAATTTCACGTCGGCTGTCGCGGCCGACGCAATCTGGTTCAACTCCAAGTTCCATCGGCGGGAGTTCCTGGAGCAGTATGGTCAGTGGCTGCTGCAAATGCCGGACCACCCTCATGTAGACAGGTTGCAGTCTATCGAGAGGCGAGCTTCCGTTAGGTACCCGGGCATTGAGCCAGTAGGGGTCGCCAAAGGTGAACGAAACCCAGAGCCGGTGCTGATCTGGCCGGCACGCTGGGAGCACGACAAGAACCCCGAACTGCTGGCGATAGCGGTACAGACGCTGGCGGAGAAAAGCGTGCCATTCAGGCTGCGCCTGCTCGGCAAGGTGTTTCAGACTCGTCCACCGGCGCTGGAGTCACTGGGAGAACGTATCGGCGATCGCTTGATCGCAGCGCCACCGCCAGAGAGTCGAGAGGATTATCTCAGGGAGTTGCAGCGTGGAGATATCGTGATTTCCACCGCCGATCACGAGTTCTTCGGCCTGGCTGTTCTGGAAGCGTTGTCTGCGGGGTGCTATCCTGCCCTACCCAATCGCCTGGCGTATCCGGAGCTTATCGAGCACTTGGCAGCGGCGCAAAGCGAGGCTTATCTCTACGACGGCACCAGGAGAGGATTGGTGGAGCGGTTGACTCTGCTGATCCAGCGCGCTGCTGCCGGTCAATTGTGGCAGAATGGGGTCAATCTGGCACCGCGGGTTGATGAGGAGTTTGGTTGGGAAGTCCGGGCACAGGAACTGGACCAGGCTCTTGAGGTCGTCGCCTACTGACCTGGTTTGTTGTGTTGCACCTGCATTTCAATCTGCGACAGCAGGGCCACTACTGCGGCTTCCACCCTGAGTACCCAGCGTCCGAGAGAGACAATCTGGAAACCAGCACTTCGCATGGTATCCAATTCAAACGGCACCCACCCGCCCTCGGGTCCTACAGCCGCGATGATCCAATCCGGGGTTTCGTCCCAGGCATCTGCAACGACATTCCAGGCATCACCTTCAGCCGCAAGCATCATCGGTCGTTCATCTTGATCTGACACTAACCCGGGCAGCTTATCCTCGAAGAACAGACGGAAGCGCTCGTGAATTGTCACTTCGGTCATTCGAGTCTGACGCCCCTGCATCATCCCCTCGATCAGGAAGCGGGTATAGTTCTCTGTTTGCAAGAGTGGCGACTGGTAGTAGCTTCGCTCAACGCGGTTGGCACGGATCAGATGCAGCCGTCGTATGGCCATGGTCCCGCAGGTAGCCAGCACACGCTTGAGCGTCTGCGGGCGGGGCAAAGCGCATACCAAGTCGATGGTCGGCTCCGGCGAAGGCGGTTGATGCAGTTCTCGCGTCTCCAATTCGACAGTTTGACCCATTGATACAATCTCAGCTTTCCCGATGGGACCATTGAGCAGCCCTACTTCAATCAGATCACCCGTTTTGGAGCCAAGCACACTGCAAATGTGTGCCGCTCGCTCATCCGACAGCTTGTAGCGGCTTTCGCTGACTTGATCGTCCGGCAGCAGAAGCATGAGATTCATGGTACCTCACTCACTCCGGAATCGGTCCGTAGACATAGCCGTACTCCAGATAGACCTTCAAAAGCGTCAGGGCCTCCCCCCAACCACAGGCACAATCGAGAATCGTTGCCCTGCCTTTGGGGGTGTCGGGGTAGTTGGACTCTGTGAGTGTCAGAACTGTGCCGACGCCCCGGGACTCAAGTTCCATAGTGACGGTTGTCGGAAACTCCGGTCCGACCGGATGCCAATTGAAACGAAAGAGTGAGGGCGGATCGACATCGAGCACTGTAGCGGTGTCTTCGCCGCTGATTCTGTCCGGTCCCCAGTTGGTCCATCGCCAGACAACTCGGCCGCCGGGCTGAGGATCCAGTTCCATGTTGGTGGTAAAAAATGCATTCCAGCCCTCGGCGCTTGTTATGGTTTCGAAGACCTTTTCGCATGGAGCGGTGATAAAAACACAGTGCCTGATGTCTGTATCGAAAAGTGAATCAACCATACTGGCCCTCCGCCGTGATCGGGTATTAATCGAAAGTATACGCTTGCGACGGCCAACCGCAAGAGTTCAAATCTTGCACACTTATTCCCTGGAAGCCATCTGGGGGCATCTAACGCAGTTCGCCAGACGCTGTAAGTGTAAAGTCCGCAGCCGAATAGGTCGAAAGCATGAGTGATCAGCCAACTTTGGAGCCAACAATTCCACATGTGACGGGGTCACTATGCAGAGAATCGCTATCGCTGTCTGTTTGCTCGTTCTTCTATTGGGGGGAGTCGGGGTTTTTGCACAAGATACGCCGCCTGAGGTTGGGCCCTTGCTGGTACCCAGCATCCCAAACGAAATGCCTCCAGGGCGAGGTGCTATTCCCCCAAAGATGGACCTTATGCACCTGACCGACCGCTCTGAACAGGCTCCCGGTCAGGCTCAGGGCGCGCAGGCCCCAACAAGCTGGGACTGGCGTGCGCAGGGTAAGGTGTCTCCCGTCAAGAACCAGGCTGCCTGTGGCGCCTGCTACGCATTCGCGACGGCTGGTGATGTAGAGGCGCGGATGCTCATTGACGGTCAGGGGACGGTGGATCTCTCCGAGAACCACATGAAGGAGTGTAACTACTTCGACCGTTCCTGCTCAGGCGGTAACTACCATGACATGGCTAACTTGCTTTCCAAGTCCGGGTCGATTCTCGAAACCTGCGACCCATATGTGGCTGCCGATGTTGCCTGCAATGGTGGCTGCACATACCAGAAGACGCTAACGGGCTGGGACCTGATAAGCGGTCAATCGGTGGCATCCACCGCCGATCTCAAGGACTACATCCATGATAACGGACCGGTGTGGACTGTCCTCTATGCAGGCGACGGCAACGATCCCGCCTGGCAGACCGAATTCAATAACTATGATGGCTCGTATACGCTGCATTACACCGGCAACCAGCCGATCAATCATGCCGTACTGATCGTCGGCTGGGATGACAATCTGGTTCACGCCGGTGGGACGGGCGCGTGGATCGTCAAGAACAGTTGGGGCACCAGCTGGGGTGGTACCTGTGGATACGGCGCCGAAGCCGGCTACTTCACCATCTCCTATGGGTCGGCCAAGATCGGAAGCTGGGCATCCTCCATATCCTCATGGCAGGACTACAATAGTGCTGAAGAGCTGCTCTACCATGATGAGGGCGGATGGGGTGTGAATGTCGGCTGGGCCGGTTCCACAACCGCCTGGGGTCTGGCTAAGTTCACGCCAACCAACGATCGCTACCTGAACAAGGTCGAGTTCTGGACAATTGATGCCACGACCGATGTCGATATCTACGTCTATGATGACTTCAACGGCACTAATGTGTCCAACCTGCTCGAGACGAAGTTCGACCAGTTTTTCAGCCATGCCGGCTATCACACCGTCTTTCTTCCCGACCCGCCTTTGATATCGGCGGGGGACGATGTCTACGTGGTCATTAAGTTTACAAACCTGAGCGCCAACTATGCCCTGGCGGCCGACGATGCCGGCCCGACCGCAGCCGGGAACACGTACATGAGCTTGACGGGTGGCAGTGGTTCGTGGTATGACGCCAGTACTAATTTAAGTGTGGACCTGGGTATTCGGGCACGCTTTGCCCCCACACTGATTCTCTCGGTGGAAGAGGTCGATGGCCCGCGACCCGAAACGTATAGTCTCAGCCAGAACTATCCGAACCCGTTTAATCCCAGCACGACGATCGGCTTTTCACTGAAGCGATCCAGTCACGTGAAACTCGAGATATATAACCTTCTCGGGCAGCGCGTGACCACATTGGTCGACAAGACTCTGCCAACCGGCATGTACGAAGCGACCTGGCATGCGAGAGATGAGGCAGGTCGTAATGTGGCATCGGGTGTCTATTTCTATCGACTTATCACCGATGAATATGTCGGGACGCGTAAAATGTTGCTGTTGCGATAAGACAGTCGCAACCGTTCCACCTGCACTCATGACGGGCAGACTTGGCAGAGTCTGCCCGTTTTTGATTCATGTAGTTACTCCAGCGACTTATAGCACTTCTCGGAGAATCCCGGCTGACAGATACAGAGAAACACAAGGTCTCTCAGCCCGGTGTTAGTGATGCGCTGGCGAGTGCCTGCTGGAATGCAGACAACATCACCCGCCTTGACGCTCTTGGGTTTGGCCTTTCCCAGCTCCATCTTTCCTTCGCCGCTGAGGATAACATAGTGTTCGTTGACGCCATCGAGTTCATGCCATGCCGTAGTGATTCCCGGTTCGACCCGGGCCTGGGCAATGGAGATCCCCTGATCGCCATCATTTACCATCTCAGAGATGAAGCATCGCTCTGCGGTCAGAGTTTCCTGAGCCCGCTGGTGACGGATAACTTCCGCCTTCATGATTGTCCCCTTTCGCTTCTGGATCCCCCCAAGGAAGAGTCTCGTTAGTGGGGTTTGAACAGTTTGTATATTGCCGAAAAGTCCAGATGCGCGTCTCCCCGAGCGGTCATCTGGTTGTAGAGTTCCTTTATCACAGATCCCGTCATGACCGGACGATTGATACTATAAGCGAGGTCCTGGACAAGGTGCAAATCCTTGAGAATTGCCTCACTGGCAAAATGCGGCTCGAAGTCCTCCTTGAGCAGCTTCTCTTGTTTGGCGTTGAGCACCGCCGAACTCCCTGCTCCTGCCGCCAACACCTCGAGCACCTGCTGCTTGTCCAGTCCGGCTGCTTCACCCAGCGCCACGGCCTCCGCCAGGCTGGCCATCAGCGTGCCGAGCACAAGGTTGTTTATCAGCTTCATGCGTGTCGCGTAGCCGTATTCGGGGAAGAAGAAGATGTTCTTTCCCAAGCGCTCCAGCAGCAGCTTGGCTCGCCCGTAGGCTCCCTTGTCGCCGGAGACCAGGATGGTCAACTCCCCTTTGCCGGCCGGTACCACACTGCCAACGACGGGTGCCTCGAGATACAGGACTCCCTTGTCAGCGCACATATCATAAAAGCCCATTACGGCGGCATGATGATTGGTGGTCGTATCGACAATAACGCAGTCCTGGCACTGGCCCGAGAGTAATCCACCATCAGCGGCCAACACCTCGTGGACGGCATTGCTGTCGAACAGATTAAGGAAGACCACGGGACATTTGGACATCACCTCAGCCGGCGATTTGGCGATATCGACTCCGAGGCTCGAGGCCTTCTTTGCGGTTCGATTCCAGACAACCAAGTCGACACCTTCATCGGCGAGCCGTTGAGCCATAGCCTTGCCAAGATTGCCAAGTCCGATAAATCCTGTCTTCACCTTGATCTCCCTCCTGTTCTGAGACCACGCTAACTTGCAGAAACTACAAACAGGTCACTGGATACTCAACAAATTTATGCGGTCGTGAACAGATAAACATCATTCTGTGTTAAATCGTATTAGAATAGGGAGTTGGCCGCTGGCCAGAGCGCTTGCAGCCGACTATGACTTTGTCATCGCCAAACCGGCTCGGCTCGTTATATTGCGGTAAGCCGCACGTCACGATCAACACAGGAAGACCAAGATGAAGCACCGATTCATACTCTCCGTTGTAATACTGCTGGCAACCCTAACCTCTGTTGCGGTAGCTGACGACTTGTATCGCGTAGCGATAAGC
>WJKG01000104.1 GCA_014729205.1 candidate division GN15 bacterium
CCTTGCCGTCGTGCTTCTCTTTCAGTCGCAGAGCTTCCTCGACTGCATACTCATCGAACGGGTTGACAGTGCCCGGGCCTTTGGGCAGCTCAACCTGGTTGGCGGACTCATCGACCTTGACCAGCGCGATCTCAGGAACCTGTTTGACCAGTACAACGATATTCATACTTACTCCTAAGCGCCCCATGGGCGCGTCTTAATCCTCATGCAATGGGTCGAATATGGCCAAGATGCGGGCAAATGTCAAGACTCTCGAATCCGGTGAGACGGCGGGCCACAAACGAAACAGGCCCACCTTGCGGCGGGCCTGCTCATGCTGCTATTACAGTAGTTGCAATCGTTGATGCAAGACCGACTTAGCGTTTACGACGGGTGGTCGTTTTACGCTTGGTCGTGGTTTTCTTCCGAGCTGGTTTCTTCTTGGTGGTCGCTTTCTTCCTGGTCGCAGGTTTCTTGCGAGCAGTGGTGCGACGGGTCGTGGTCTTGCGACGCGTCGTGGTCTTCTTGGTCGTCGCTTTCTTGCGAGCCGACGCCGGCTTCTTCAACCCAAGTGCACGAGCCTTGGACTTGACCGATGAGACCGAACGACCGAGAGCCTTGGCAATCTCGGGCGTAGTCTTGGTCTTGTACATCGTCCGCAGCTTGGATTCCTCGCCCTTGGTCCACAGCTTGGCACCCTTGCGAACACCCACCTTGCGGGTGGTTGTCTTACGAGCAGGCTTACGCGTCGTCTTCTTGGTCGCGGCCTTGCGGGTTGTCTTGCGAGCAGTCGTCT
This sequence comes from candidate division GN15 bacterium, assembly GCA_014729205.1. Classification (GTDB taxonomy): domain Bacteria; phylum Zixibacteria; class MSB-5A5; order GN15; family FEB-12; genus WJKG01. The sequence continues at coordinate 776 of WJKG01000104.1, forward strand.
TCTTCTTTGTCGACCGACTCGCGGGTTTTTTCTTTGTCGCTTTACGCATGGATCAAATGCTCCTTGTGAAAGGGTTATAGGCTAATGTCCTTCGTTGTCATATTGTACGCTACTTTCTATTCAAACATGAGGGACCGACCAGTGCTCGCACCCTCATGCACCTTTGGTGCAATAACAGGGATGTTAAATACATGTCAACTAAAAAAGTCCAACGACTCAACCGCCATGCAACCCGATCGGGTGTGAATAGACAGACCCTGCCTTACAAGATGGGTGCGTTCAGAGGTAGGTATGGGTGCAAAAAGCGAAGATGCGCAGGACAGTTTGCCGTCAGTCCTGCAGACGGAGGAAATCGAGGGCTGCCGATGCTGCCCGTTGCTCCGCCTCTTTCTTCGAGAAGCCTGCTCCGGAGCCAACTCGCTCGCCATCGACAGTGACAACCACACTGAACACCTTCTCGTGGTCGGGACCGGATTCGCTGACGACCTCGTAACGAGGCATCCCTTCGCCGCGCGCCTGGGCCAGCTCGAGCAGGGCACCCTTGAAGTTGCGATGCGTCCTATCGGAAACGATGGTTTCCTTGCGGGTGTATATCAGGCGAAGGACGATATCGCGGGCAGGGTCAAGGCCCCCATCGATGTAGGCAGCCCCAATGATCGCCTCGAACGCATCAGCCATGATGGAGTGCCGATCGCGGCCACCGGCCCGGTCCTCGTCCTCTGAGAGCAGCAGGTACTTGTTCAACCCGACCTCGATGCCGATTTCGGCCAGCGTGCCCTCATTGACCAACTTGGCCTTGGTCTTGGTCAACTGACCTTCCATCATATCAGGGTGATCCTCGTAGAGCCGGTCGGCAATAATCAACCCAAGTACCGAGTCCCCAAGGAACTCAAGCCTTTCGTTCGACGGGAGGTCTTTGTTCAGGGAATGCGAATAGGAGCGGTGTGTGAGGGCAAGGACCAGTAGACCGGGCTCTCTGAAATGGTAGCCCAGGAGTTGCTGAGCCGACTCCAACTCGGCATGCCCGAAATCGTCCCCAAACAGACCGAGAAGTTCTTTCAAGCGAGACCAGATAGACATTGTCGTGTAGCCGTTGTGCCGCAGTTACTTCGGCGGGCCGAAAACAATCGAAATATTGTGACCACCAAACCCGAATGAATTCGACAAACCGTACTCGATAGTGTAGTCGCGAGTACCCTCGGAGACATAGTCCAAGTCACACTCCGGATCGGGATTGACCAGATTTGTCGTTGGATGCAACATTCCATACTTGATCTCCAGCAGGGAGGATATCAGCTCGACCGCCCCGGCCGCCCCCAGCAGGTGACCAACCATTGATTTAGTCGAGTTGCACGGCAGTTTAGCCGCGTGATCGCCAAATACTTGTTTGATGGCCTTGGTCTCGGCGATGTCTCCGAGGCCGGTACTGGTACCATGAGTGTTGACGTAGTTAATATCAGTCAGCTCGATTCCGGCATCCTTAACGGCCACTTCCATCGCACGCCGGGCACCGATACCCTCGGGATGCGGCGCGGTAATGTGGTGGGCATCGCCACTCATTCCGGCTCCAAGCATCTCGCCGAAAATCTCCACCCCGCGAGCTTTGGCGCTCTCGTATTCTTCCAGGATGACAATTCCGGCGCCCTCGCCAATCACAAATCCATCGCGGTCCATATCGAACGGTCGCGAGGCATGCTCTGGATCATCGTTGCGCGTGGAAAGCGCCTTGGCCTGACAGAAACCTGCCAAACTGGTAGGCGTAATAGCTGCCTCGGATCCACCGGTAATCATCACATCTGCTTCACCCCGCTGGATGATCCGCATGGCATCAGTGATGGCATGGCCGGAGGATGAACACGCCGATACGGTGGCATAGTTGGGGCCACGATAACCGAGCCTTATGGAAATCAACCCCGCGCACATGTCCGCGATCATCATGGGAATGAAGAACGGTGACACGCGGTTTGGACCGGAGTTCATGAGCAGAGCGTGTTGCTTTTCGAAGGTGGCAATACCACCGATACCGGAGCCGATAACCACTCCGGCGCGATCGGGATCGACTTCAGTCTCCTTAAGCCCTGCCATACTCACTGCTTGTTCGCTCGCGACGATCGCGTACTGCTGCGCCAGGTCCATGCGACGCAGCTCTTTCTTTTCGATGTACTCGGTTGGCTCGAAGCCGGTTACCTCGGAGGCAATCTGCGAAGTGAGGTCTTTGGTATCGAAGTACGTGATCCGCCTGACACCGGACGCACCGGAACGCAACCCCTGCCACAGATCATCCACGGTCGAACCGAGCGGAGAGACAACTCCCATGCCGGTAATTACAACACGCCTGTTCATAGCTGGATGTAGTAATCCGTCCTGGCACCCGGCTTATCCGGCCGGGTGCACAGCGGATTGCTTCTTACTTAGTGTGCTCGTCTATGTAGTTAATCGCGTCACCAACCGTGGTGATTTTCTCCGCGTCTTCATCGGGGATCTGGATATCGAACGCCTCTTCAAGGCCCATGACCAGCTCCACGGTATCCAGAGAATCCGCGCCCAGGTCCTCGACGAACTTGGCGGTCGGGACGACCTGGCCCTGATCAACACCAAGCTGCTCCACAATGATCTCTTTTACACGATCTTCAACAGAAGCCATGACATGTCTCCTCGGGAATGAGTCTATTAACTTACTTTGTTTCTGTCCAATCAGCTAATGGTCAGGCCACCGTCCACCGCCAGTACCTGTCCGGTGATGTACGATGCCTGATCCGAGGCCAAATACACAACGGCTGCCGCCACATCGTCCGGTGTACCCGGTCGCTTCACGGCAACCTTATCCATAAAGGCCTGTTTGGCCGCATCCGAGATAGCATCCGTCATCTCGGTGGCAATGAAACCCGGTGCCACTGCATTGACAGTGACTCCGCGCGCCGCCAGTTCCTTGGCTGCGGTCATTGTCAGACCAATCAACCCAGCCTTAGACGCGGAATAGTTAGCTTGTCCGGCGTTCCCTGTCAAGCCCACAACGGAGCTTATGTTAACAATTTTACCGGACCGCTGCTTCATCATAATCTTCGCGGCAGCCTTCGTGACAAGAAAGGCGCCCTTTAAATTGATGTCAAGAACGAGGTTCCAGTCCTTTTCATCCATCCTGATCATCAGCGTATCACGCGTAATCCCGGCATTGTTGACCACAATGTCAACACTACCCAGCCGCTCTTTGGCTGTGTCCAGCAGTTTAATGACCTGTGCCTCGTCGGTAACGTTGCAGGCTATCCCGATAGCACCACCACCGATCTGCCCGGCTACCTCATCGCATGCCGCCTGATCGAGGTCACTGATGACTACAGTTGCACCTAGTGAGGCCATTTTCTCTGCAATAGCCCGCCCGATTCCGCGGGCGGATCCAGTGACCATGGCTGTCTTCGAACTCAAATCAATCACAACAATCGAACTTCCCTGTTTTCGGGTTGGCTGGAGCCAGTCGTTACTGAATCTTCTCTAAATCGGCCAACGTGTCCAGCGTGAGCAGCGTCTCCGGGCACATATCCCGTTTAGCGAGCGATGCGAGGACCTTGCCTGGTCCAACTTCTATCACGCGGGTGACTCCTTCATCGGCCAGGAATTGCATAGTCTGCGCCCATCGGACGGGAGATGTTATCTGCTCTATCAGTAGCCGTCGGATATCATCGACACCTTGGACCGGCCTGGCGGTTACATTGGCAATAACCGGTTTGGTTGGGTGCTTGATTGCAATCTCCTCGAGATAACTGGCCATACCATCTTTTGCCGAGGCCATGAGTGGCGAATGGAAGGCACCGCCAACCTCAAGCATGACTGCTCGCTTGGCGCCTTGTTCCTTGGCGAGGCGAACGGCTTCTTCAACACTCACGATACTGCCCGAAACCGCGATCTGTACTGCCGAGTTGAAATTGGCCGGTACCACTACGCCCTCGCCAGATGCCCGCGAACAGACTTCCTCGGTCTTTCCAGGGTCAAGCCCCATCACCGCTGCCATTGTACCCGGATTCTTCTGGCAGGCATCTTCCATCAGGGCTGCCCGTCTCACCACGGCCTTTACAGCGTCTTCGTAGCTCATCGCACCAGCGGCTGCCAACGCGCCATACTCACCGAGTGAATGCCCCGCGGCATAATCGAACGCGGGCACTTTGTCGCCGAGCATTGTCAATACCGCAAGCGAATGCACCAGGATGGCGGGCTGTGTGAAACGCGTCTGTTTGAGCGTCTCAGCAGGTCCTTCGAACGAGAGTTTGGCCAGGTCTTCACCGATCAATTCCGATGCCATCGCATATAGCCGTCGAACCTCCGCCGAGGCATCATACAGATCCTTGCCCATCCCAACGTATTGGGAGGCTTGTCCGGGGAAAAAGAGGGCTGTTTTTGACATGTCAGTAGTACAATTCCATTGCTTTCAGGTTCACCAGTTCACCACAGTGGCACCCCAGATCAATCCACCGCCGAAGGCAACCATGAGAACGTTGTCGCCAGGCTGGATTCTGCCGGACCTGTTGGCCTCATCGAGAGCCAGCGGTACAGAAGCGGCCGAGGTGTTTCCATACTTTTCGATATTCACAAGTACTTTATCACGATCTATACCTAGTCTCTTTATCAGCGCCTCGATAATGCGGATATTCGCTTGATGCGGCACGACGAGATCGATATCGGGCGGTTCCAGACCGGCCATGTCAATCGCTTTCAAGCCCGCATTGCACATCTCTCTCACAGCAACTTTGAACACCTCGCTCCCGGACATTTGGATCTTGTCCGAGCCATCGAAGCTGAAGCTTCCGTCAATCGGTTGCGCCGCTCCACCGCTTGGAATCCAGAGTAGCTCGCGAAAGGAGCCATTCGACTTCAGAAGCGATGATTTCACACCATGGCCGTTATTGTCGGCGGTTACCACCGCTGCCCCGGCGCCATCACCGAATAACACGCACGTGGCACGGTCCTCCCAATCGACTATGGAGGACAGCTTCTCACCGCCAACGACCAGAGCACGATCAATCAGACCGGCTTCAATCTGCCCACGAACCATGGTGAGGCCTGTAATGAAGCCGGTGCACGCGGCAGCGATGTCTATGGCCACGGCATTGGGCAGACTGAGCTTCTCCTGGACCACACAGGCTGTCGACGGTAACTGGTAGTCCGGCGTGACAGTGGCCACGATCAACAGTTCGATGTCCTGTCGATCGACCCCCGCCATATCCAGTGCCCTGGTGCAAGCGTCTAAGCACAGATCTGAGGTGGCGGTGTGGCCGTCGGCTATGCGTCTTTCCTTGATTCCGGTACGCGAAGTGATCCACTCGTCGGATGTCTCAACTCGCTTTTCCAGGTCAGCGTTTGTCAGACGCTGCGGTGGAGTAGACGACCCCGTCCCTGTTATTCTCGCGCTTCTCCTTAGCTGCATCATCTCTTCCAAAGTGGTTAGTCTCCAACTCCGCCTGCGTCCGCTCGAGTACTCCCTTCGAGACCATTTCGTAGGCAACCCGGATGGCATTGAATATAGCCCGGGCATTGGAGGAGCCGTGGCAGATAATGACCACGCCGTTCACTCCGAGTAACGGGGCGCCACCGGACTCCGCGTAGTCGAACCGCTGCTTCATGCGTCGCAAGAATGGAAGCAGGAGGGTAGCACCTATCCGAGAGAATATGTTGGTCTGGATTTGTCGCTGCATTGACTTGACCAGCATCGGTCGCAGCGACTCTGCGAACTTGAGCATGATATTGCCGGTGAACCCATCGGTCACGGCGACATCGGCCATTCCGGAGAGGATATCGCGCCCCTCGATGTTGCCAATAAAGTTGATCTTTGTGTCAGCCAACAACTTGCGCGCATTAAAGATCAGCTCATTACCCTTGGAGCGTTCTTCACCGATTGAAAGCAATCCTACCCGAGGCGCCTCGTGATTGAATATCACCTGCGAATAGACGGAGCCCATGATGGCAAACTGCGAAAGATGTAGCGGTTTGCAATCGGCGTTGGCACCGACATCCAGCACTACCGTTGACCGCCCGGTCCAGGTGGGGAAAATGGAGGTGATGGCCGGCCGGGCCACCCCCTTGATACGTCCGAGGGTCAGAAGCGAGCTGGCCATTACCGCACCCGTGTTACCGGGTGACACAAAAGCATCAGCCTTTTGTTCTTTGACCAACTTCAACCCGACCGAGACCGAGCTGGTGCGCATACGGGCGCCATCGGTGGCCGACATATGCATCGGCACCTCGGTATCGGCATGCTGTATGGAGACATTCTCCGGCAAAGGCGGTTTGTCTGCCAGAGCAGCTTCAATCTGGTCCTGTCGGCCTACGAGCACGACATCCAGCAACTCGGGGAAGCTCTCGGCAGCATCAATGCCACCTTGTGCGATGCCCGCAACGCCGGCATCGGACCCCATACAGTCAAGGGCTATTCTTGGTCGCGTCTTACTGACCATAGTCCGGGGGTTCGCTGGTTCTCTTTACTTTGAATTGGAGGTATTCCTCACTATTCCGTCACATCAGCGCCGGTAGCTGATTACACCTCCTGGGTGTCAATCACCTTCCGCCCTTTATAATAGCCACATGACGGGCAGATGTGATGCGGCAATTTGGGGCTGTGGCACTGCGGGCACTCGGAAACGTTGGGTAGCGACACTTTCCAATTAGTGCGGCGTTTGCGCCCGCGAGTTCGGGAATGACGTCTTTTCGGTAGTGCCATCTTGAGAAGTCCTTTGGCTAACTATTGTTGCGACCGGTCAAGCAGTCGTTTCAGTTCATCCCAGCGCGGGTCGGTCTTGCCCGCAGCACAGGTACACGTCTTTTCATTCAAATTCGCACCACACCCCGGGCACAACCCGCGGCAGGCCTCATCACAAATCGGTTTCATGGGTGCGGCCAGAATCAGCGCCTGACGAACGAGTTCGGTGATGTCCGACCGAAGCTCGTTCCTTTCGAAATACGCATAGTCCTCATCATCAAGAACATCGCTCTGCCCAGCCTGTTCCTCCTGCGAACGGAGGATGAAATCGATCGGTCCCGAGAGTTCGACCTGGAACGTGCCTAAACAGCGGGCACACTCCATATCGACTACACCGGAGACTTCTCCCTGACAGAAGTACTCATCATCGGTCTTCTGAATACTCAGCTGGACCGTGACTTTAAGTGCCTTCTTGAAGCCCTCGAAATCGAACTCCAGTCGGGCTGGTTCCTCTGTCATTTCAACCGTGGCTGGGAATGACTCTATGCCTGTAAGATCTAATATCATAGCCTAAGATGGTACACAATGACGGCGCAAAAGTCAAGCCAAAAGCAATCGTGCAACGCATTGCATGGCAACAGCTTAAGCGAGCAAAAGC
>WJKG01000105.1 GCA_014729205.1 candidate division GN15 bacterium
ATCCAGGTCATCCAGTTCGGATCAGACACGCCGACCGAGATCGGCCAACTGGAGTTGGCCCGGTTTATCAATCCGGCCGGTCTGACGGCGCTGGGTGGCAACCTGTATCAGGTCACCGGTGCTTCGGGTGATCCCATCACCGATGTTCCCACGCAAGGTGGTATGGGCAAGATCGACCAGGGCTACCTGGAGATGTCCAATGTCAAGGTGGTCGACGAGATGGTCAACATGATCGTGGCCCAGAGAGCGTACGAGATGAACTCCAAAGCCATCCAGACGGCCGATGACATGGCCGCCATAGCGAACTCGCTCAAGAGGTAAGTCATGATACGCGCCATTAAGATAATCCTGCTTTTGTTTCTGGTCGGTGCGGCGCCGGTCGTCGGTGCCATGTCCTCGAATGAGGCCATCTGTCAGCGCATGACCGAGATGTTCGCACTGGACACGACTCGTTGTGAAATCGAGATCCTCTCCAATCCGCTGCGAAGCGCTGATTTGCAGCCGTCTCAGGTTGTCATTCGACCCCTGACTTCCAAGAAGCCGGCCGGGCTGTTCACGGTCATTGCCGATGTGATGCGCGGGGGAGAGGTCCTGGAATCGGGCCAGGTACGGATGAGAATACACATCTACGAGGATGTCCTCGTGGTGCTCGATAAGCTTCGTCGTCACGATCCGGTGAGCGCCGAGGTGGTAGCTCTGGAGCGCATGGAGGTGACAAACCTTCGTGAACAGCCGCTGGTCAGCCTGGAGGCTCTCGATGACATCCGGGCCCGGCGCAACTTGCGCCGCGGCGATATACTCACCACCGGCGATGTGGAGCCAGTGCCCGACGTGGAGTACGGGCGTGAAATCAAAATAGTCTACAACAATGGTCCATGCACAATAACGGCGCTGGGTAAGTCACTCCAGGCCGGCATGGCTGGAGAATACATCAAGGTACGCAATGTTTCTTCGGGTAAGATGATTATCGCCCGCGTGGTCAATGACAACACGGTTGCGGTTGATCCCTAGTTGGAACGCCAAATGGAGATATGGCTCATGAACTATCGGAAGGTTCTGCTGATTCTCATCATCCTGCTGTTGCTACCCCTGGCTTTTGACGCCAGGGGACAGGGTTTTGGACAATCCCAGTCACTGTTCTCGGATATCAAGGCCAATCGGGTGGGTGACATTCTCACCGTTTTGATCTACGAACAGAGCCGGGCCACCCAGCAGGTAGAAACAAAGACGGAAAAAAGCCAGACAGCCGAGGCCTCGGGAGGTCCCGGAGTGGGGCCCTTTGACTTTATCCCGCTGTTCAAGGTCGACGGCCAGGCCAAAAGCACCCACGATGGCAAGGGTGAAAACCTTCGCAACGGGTCACTTCGCGCCAAGATGTCGGTTACGGTGGTCGCCGTAAGGGACAACGGTGATCTCGTAATCGAGGGCTCTCGAACCGTTGGTGTCTCCGGTGACCGTGAGGTGATAACTCTCACCGGCGTGGTCCGCCAGCGGGATATCTCTCCCGAGAACACCATCGACTCATACCTGATCGCCGATGCCGAAATTCACTACACCGGCAAGGGCAACGCCGACACGGCCGCCCGCCCGGGATTCATCAACCGGCTGATCAACTGGCTGTTCTAAGGAGGGGGCTATGTTCGCAAATCTACTCACAAGACTGGCGACTCCTGTCGGACTGATGTTGCTGGTATCGGTGATGCTGGCCGTTGCCCCGATAGTGGAAGGAGCCAAGGTCCGTATTAAGGATCTCTGCGCTTTCCAGAATCAGCAGGAAAAAGATCTCATCGGCTACGGTCTGGTGATAGGTCTCGACGGTACCGGTGATGGTACCGGGACGCAGTTCACCAACCAATCGCTGACCAATATGATGGAGCGAATGGGCCTGACTGTGGACCAGACCAAGGTCAAGGTCAAGAATGTGGCTGCCGTGATGGTCACCGGCCGTATCTCCAGCAGCCAGACCGGCGGCACATATTTCGATGTTACCGTGTCATCGGTTGGCGATGCTTCCTCATTGCAGGGAGGCACGCTGTTGATAACGCCCCTGGCCGACATGAACGGCGTGGTCAGGGCAGTGGCCCAGGGACCGGTCTCGATAGGCGGTTTCAATGTCAAAGTCGATGACGGCAACAGGCTGGTCGAGAACTACACGCTGGTTGGCCGTATCCCCAACGGCGGCAAGGTCAACAATGCCCTGGATGCTCCCGAAGGCGGCAACAAGGAGTTCTCGCTCTCTTTGCACAACCCGGACTTTACAACGGCCAATCGTGTGGCCGAGAGGATAAATATCAGGTACGGGCTCTGCGCTTATGCCACGGACGCCGGAACCGTACGCGTAGTGGTGCCGGATTCCCTGGCGCACCTGACCCTGCGGACGCGCTTCGTGTCCGATATCGGCCAGTTGCAGATCGTCCCGGACAATACCGCTCGGGTTGTCATCAACGAGAAGACCGGCACTATTGTCGCCGGTCAGCATGTCACCATCGAACCGGTGGCTATCGCTCACGGTACGATCACGGTGAACATCCAGTCTTCACCGGTGATTTCCCAGCCCCTGCCTTACAGCGGGGGGGAGACGGTGGTGACGCAGCAGCCAAGCATAAATGTCGACAATCCCCCCGCCAGGGTAG
>WJKG01000106.1 GCA_014729205.1 candidate division GN15 bacterium
CATGGCACAGCAGTATTCAACCCGAGACCTGCACTACGCACCACCGATCGATTTGCGCCCCTCTATTCTTTACAATCCGGAGGCGGAATCAGTCTACTACATGGTGCCCGGTATTGTGGCGACCCTGTTGCTCATGATCACGGTCATGCTCACGGCGATGGCGGTTGTTCGCGAACGCGAAATAGGGACGTTCGAGCAGCTGATGGTCACTCCCATCTCGACACGCGTCTTTTTGGCCGGCAAGGTAATCCCATTCATTGTGCTCGCCTTTCTGGAAATGGGCCTGGCCCTTGTATTGGGTGTGCTGTGGTTTGATGTTCCGTTTGTGGGGTCAAAACTGCTGCTGTTTGGTCTGGCGGGTATATTTCTGCTGACCACACTGGGGGTGGGGCTGTTCTTCTCGACACTGGCTTCGACACAGCAACAAGCCATGTTCTTCGCCTGGTTCTTCAGTGTCTTTTCCATTCTCACGTCGGGATTCCTCACCCCCGTCGAGAACATGCCCCAGTGGTTGCAGTACCTGACCTACTTGAATCCCATGCGGTTCTTCATGAACATCGTGCGGGGGATCATGATGAAGGGAGCCGGTATTGCGGAGCTGAGCCACGATATTCTGGTGCTGGCCGTCTTCGGCGTGGTCGTTTTCGGTTTCTCGGTCATGCGTTTTTCGAAGAGGACAGCCTAGACCAGGCTATCCTGTTCGGCCGGACGAATTGAAAGCTGAAATCCAACCAAAAACTGCTGCACAAGAGCAAGGCAGGTTTGTATATTGGACGCCGTGAAACGACTGCTGTCCTCGATCATAGATATCCGTAAGGGTGAGGTTGGCCTCACGCTGCTCATGGTGGCCAATTACTACCTGATCCTGGTCACCTACTACTTCCTGAAGCCGGCCCGTGACAGCTTGTTTCTGGTGCGTGTGAGCTCGGAGCAGCTCCCTCTGGTATTCATAGTAACAGCCCTGGTGACGGCGCCGATAGTGACGCTCTACACGAAGGCGAGCCGATCGTTCAAGTTGAATCAGCTCATAGCCATCACGCAGGTCGTGCTGATCATATGTCTGTTCGGGCTGAGATGGTTGGTGCGGCTGGACGATAGCTGGATCTACTACTTATTCTACACCTGGGTGAGTATCTACGGCGCCCTGACTACCTCACAGTTCTGGTTACTGGCCAACGCCGTGTACGATCCAGCCCAGGCGAAGCGTCTGTTTGTCCTGCTGGGGCTCTCGGGTATTGTGGGCGCCTTCACCGGGGGCGAAGTAACCAATATAATCGTGAGCTCGCTTGGCGTGGCGACCGAAGATCTCCTGTTGTTCTGTGCCGGGTTGCTGGTGGTATGCATCGCCCTGACCCAGATTATCTGGCGGGTTCACCCCGAAGAGGTAGCAATACGTCGCCGCCGCTCCCGTATGGAAAAGGAGCCCAAGGAGTCGATTACGGAGTCGTTTCGGGTAGTCGCGCGCTCGAGACATCTGCTGCTGATTGTAGGGATGGTGGCTATGACTATGATGGTGGCTTCATTCGTGGATTACCAGTTCAAGACGGTCTCCAGCAATGCCTTCCCTACCAAGGATGAGCTAACCGGCTTTTTGGGCACGTTCTACGGACGGTTGTCGCTCGCCTCGCTGTTCTTGCAGCTGCTGTTCGCCTACCGCTTCTTGCGCATCGTCGGAGTTGGTGGCGTCATCCTGTTTCTGCCAGTGGGGTTGCTGGCAGCCTCGAGCTTCATGTTCATTATGCCGGGTTTGACGGCGGCGGTGATGCTACGTGGCACCGAAGGCAGCTTGAAGTACTCCATTGACAAGACAGGACGGGAGCTATTGTTCCTGCCGGTACCATTGGACATCAAGAAGAAGACCAAGATCTTCATCGACCTGTTCGTCGATCGCTGGTTCCGTGGTCTGGCTGGTGCTCTTTTGCTGCTCTGTACGATGGTACTGGGCCTGGGGGTTCGCGAAATCAGCCTGGTGGTGATCGGCATGATCGGGATCTGGCTGTTTATGGTCTTTCTGATGCGTAAGGAGTATGTAAATACGTTCCGCGAAGCGTTGAAGAAGCGCGAGATAGACCTCAGCCAAATCCGTTCCACCGTCAACGAACAGTCAACCGTCAACACGCTCATCGTCTCGCTCGCTTCGGAAAACGAGCGCCAGGTAACTTACGCCCTGGATATGCTTAAGGAAGTCGAGGATGTTGAACTGACTCATCCCGTTCAACCGCTTTTGGAGCACAGTTCGGCGGAGGTGCGGACGAAGGCTATCGAGGTACTGCAGCGCCACGGAGACGATTCTCTCGTGCCACAGATCAAGAAGATGCTGGACGATCCCGATGCTGCCGTGCGACGGGAGGCCATGCACTATATCTATCTGAAGAACGGAGGTAAGACTCCAGAGTTCTGGAAGGTGCATCTCAATCACCCAGAGTATGATGTCCGTTGTGCCGCGCTTGATGCACTCAGTCGTTATGGCAGCCAGAGTGAGAAGCGGTTAGTCACCGACGATGTCCTTGATGAAATGATGAAATGCCCCCACGATGATGAACATCGCGGCCGGTTGCTTGTCGCCGGTGTGCTGGGCTACCTCAAGCGAACCCAGCAACAGCGCTACCTCAAGCGGCTGCTTCATGACAGCGAACCGCAAGTTGTGCGCGAGGCGATCGGCAGTGTTGGGCGGCTCAAGGATCGCGAGTACGTCCCCTGGCTCATTAACAAGCTGGCAGACAGCCGATTTCGGATAGCGGTTCGTAAGGCCTTGATTGGCTACGGACGAAGCATCCTGGGAACACTGACTGACTATTTATTCGACGAGAACGTGCCACTGACGGTGAGGAGAAACATCCCACGAGTGATGGCCGACATACCACTGCAGTTGTCGGTGGATACGCTGACAGATGCACTCGACAAGATTGAGCCGAGTCTGAAGTACTATGTCCTCAAAGGGTTGAATCGCCTTCGGACGCATCACAGCGAACTGAAGTTCCCGACAAGACAGGTGGATCAGTCGCTTATCGCCGAGACTCGGATTTACTATGAGATCCTGTTGATCCTGCGCGCAACGAGGCCGAAAGACAACGATGAAGCTTCCAAGCTGCTGAAGAGAGCCCTGATGGAGAAACAGGAGCAGAACATGGAGCTCATTTTCCGTCTGCTGGGGCTATCGTATCCACCGCGAGATATCTATAGTGCATACCAGGGAATCGTGAGTCGCAAACAAGTGCTGCGCTCGAGCGCGGTGGAGTTCCTGGACAATTTGTTGCGCAACAACATAAAGAGGTACCTCTTCCCTATTTTGGATGAAGTGTCGCCGGATACGGTGGCCAGAAAGGGTGAAGAGCTTTTTGGTATTCGATTCTCTGACCGCGAGGAAGCCCTCAAACACCTGATAAAGGGTCGCGATCCCTGGTTGAAGGCGGTTGCGTGCTTCTGTGCCGGACGTACGCGCTCGGAGCGTCTGATACCACTGGTGGAGGAAACCCTGGATGACCCCGACCCGGTGGTCCGTGAAACCGCCGAATGGACCGTCCGTCGTGGCGCTGTCCCGGGAGTGTAGAACACGGTGGCAATGACGATTGCATGGATCGGGGAGTCTGGAACAGACGTTACAAGAATGAGGTGATGATGAGTGTGCCGATGTTGACAGTGGTTGAGAAGGTCATCTTTCTGCAGAATGTCGATGTGTTCGCCGATGTCCCCAGTGAGCACCTGGCGTATCTGGCCTCGATTGCCACTGTTGAAGAGTTCCAGGAGTCAGATGTCATTTTCGAAGAAGACGACGCTTCCGATGCGATGTACCTCGTGTTGTCCGGCAAGGTCCGGTTGCACCGGGGCCAACAAGACATCACAACCGCCGGACCCAAAGAAGCATTTGGAACCTGGGTCCTTCTGGAACAAGCACCACAGGTGGTTACGGCAACGGTAACAGAGGATGCGGTGCTGCTGCGAATTGACCGTGAGGATTTCATTGACCTGCTGTCCGACCACGTGCAGATTACGGAGGCAGTGCTCAAGAATGTTGCGGGCCGATTACGCAAACTGCTGGATCGTGTCAATATTCAACCCGGCGGCTCTTCGCCAACCCAGGCGTAACAGGAGAAGGTGCAACCGATGAGCGATGACATAGCCAGGCTGCAGGACGAAAACCGGCAGTTGAAGCAGCGCCTGCAAAAGCAGCACGAACAGCTGTTGCAGTCGGAGAAGATGGCCGCCCTTGGTGAGTTGCTGGCCGGGGTCGCACACGAGATAAATACACCACTGGGCGCCCTCAAGAGCAACAGCAACCTGTTCATTCGGGCTTTTGAACGTATCCAGAAGATGCTGACCGATGAGTCACTGCCCGATGAAATCTGCCGCCATCCGGAGCTTCAGAAACTGCTGGCTAACATCACAC
>WJKG01000107.1 GCA_014729205.1 candidate division GN15 bacterium
TACACCGCCGGCAGCCAGGCCGGTACCGTCTACCTGAGAGCCACCGTAGTTGACGATACCTATGCCGGTTACGACGAAATCTCCGTGCAGTTGACGCCCGACACCGACGTACATTCGATCTTCCTGTCTTCGGATACGGTCGGTCTTTCGGTGGAGGCCACCGGAGGTATCGAAACCTCGTGGCTGCGCGCCCAGTGCTTCGACGTCTGGGGCAACACCGTGCCGGAGGGTGTCGTGGTTACCTTCTCGATTCTCGACAGTCCCGGCGGTGGCGAGTATCTCGGTACCGAAGAAGGCGCCCAGACAACCACCGCTGTGACCAACAGCCAGGGTATTGCCTCCACCGTCATTCACTCCGGCACCAAGTCCGGTACCGTACGTACCCGGGCGTATATCGGAGGCGTGCTTTCCAACGCCAGTCAGGTATTGATCTCCGCCGGCCCTCCATATGAGATTGCGGTGGGTGCCGAGTACTGCAATGTTCAATGGTGGAATATCGTCGGCGAGGAAGCCGAAGTTGTAGCCATCGTGTCAGATATCTACCAGAACCCGGTCAATGACTCCACCGTCGTCTACTTCACTTGTGACGAAGGCATTATCAAATCACACCAGAACCGCACCATGGATCAGGACGGCCGCGCGTATACGCTGTGGATGTCCGGAACGAACTACGATACTGACGATGGTGTCGTTGTCATTCGTGCTGAGACCGCCGGCGGTACGGTGTTCGATACATCTATCTTCTACAACTCCTTCGTCCTGGACTCCATAATAGCCATGAGCGTGCCAGCGACAATGCCCGCCGATGGAGTTACTGACTACGGAACCATGGTCTATGGTTACGATCTCAACTGGAATCCGGTCGAGGATGAAACAAAGGTCTTCGCCGATGCTATGTATGTGAAGGTTGAGGGAACAACCCTCGAAGACGGCTGTGGTATTGCTACCGGTCGAAGCAAGATCACGTCGGCCACTCTCAGTGCTGACTACAGCACCTCCTATCCTCTGGTTGCTGAGGATGATGGTATCGGGGCCACCGATGTGATCGAGTACTTTGGAGGCTACGCCAGCAGTAAATACAACGTCGTTTTGACGACTGGTAGCGCCTACGCCGGTAACTCCTCGTTCAATACGCAGACCTCAACGGTCTCGCCGGGCGAGATCGTGACTTTCAATGCTCTCATTAAGGATCGATTTGGTAACCCGCTGGGTGATCATACGCTGGAGATGAGTGCTGCTCTCGGTAGTATCGTTCCCGGAACCGGGACCAGGCACACCAACCCGTACGGCGAAGCAACCGGCTTCCAGTGGGTTGCGCCGATGACCGAAGGTGAGTACACGATCCAGATCGACGATACAGACCCACGCGGCAATATCTACCTTAGCACAAAGGTGAAGGTGGAGATCGCCGAATAGGATAGCGTCTATAAAGACTGCGGCAAAGCCGCCGGGCACATTGTCCGGCGGCTTTTTGTTGTGTATCCCATAACCGCAACCCACCGAACGATGTTGATCTGGGAGGAGAAATCGGTTAATTTCGGTCTATGGAGAGAGTTCTCAGACAGGACACAGC
Source organism: candidate division GN15 bacterium (assembly GCA_014729205.1). Lineage (GTDB taxonomy): Bacteria > Zixibacteria > MSB-5A5 > GN15 > FEB-12 > WJKG01. Next base: position 1,574 of record WJKG01000107.1, read on the forward strand.
GACGGACTCGCTGGTCCTCGCTATACAAAAGGTTGCCGAACGCCAGCCCGATGCACCGGCGCTGATTGGCCGCGGTGGCCAGGGATCACGATACACCTACGCCGAAATGATGCGGGCGGTCGAACAGCTGGCCGCTGGCATCCGCGCCCAACGGCTACTGGAACCAACAGAAGTTGGTCTGCTCAGCGAGAATCGACCCGAGTGGCCTATCGCGTACCTGGCCATACTCGCCGCCGGTGGAACGGCGGTGCCGATCGATGCCAATCTCAGCTATGCCGAGATCAGGCAGTTGGTCAGTCGTGCCGGCCTGAGGGTCGTATTCGCCTCCAAACAGTTTGGCCCGGTGCTTAACGAACACCCGGATTCGCCACGGTGGATAAGTCTCGAACCCGATCACCCAGGTAACTGGCAATCGCTGCGAACAGAAGATGTACGGGGTATTCCCGCAGACCCATCGCCGACCGCAGTCCTCATCTATACCTCAGGTACCACCGGTCTGCCCAAAGCGGTCGAGCTGACCCACGCCAATCTGCTGGACAACCTTGATTGCATCAGTCGCTCGCTGGATTTCTATCCGACAGACGTCTTCTTGTCCATCCTGCCCCTCCACCACACTTTCGAGGCAACCTGTGGCTTTCTCACGCCGCTGACCGGCGGGTCCTCTATTGTCTATGCCCGGTCTCTGAAATCGGCGGAGATACTCGAGGATATCGGAAACAACAAAGCTACCATCATGTGCGGCGTACCCCTGCTCTTCGAGAAAATGTACAAGAGCATGCGTCGCAAGATAGCCCAGGCAACCGCAGCCCGCCGAGCTATGTTCCGCGCACTCTACTCGTCATCGGAATTGGGCTGGTCCCTGAAACAGAAGTGGGGGAGACACCTGTTCGCCTCGCTGCGCAACAAGGCCGGTCTGGGCAGCATCCGCATGTTCGTCTCCGGTGGCGCTGCTATGCCGCCGGAGGTCTCACGCTTCTTCAATATGCTCGGTTTCGACCTTATGCAAGGTTACGGCCTTACCGAATGCTCCCCGGTTGTCAGCGTCAACAGGCCTGCAAACATCCGCTTTGGCTCGGTCGGTCCTCCGCTGGCAGGGCTGGAAGTGCGTATCGACAAACCCGGCCCCGACGGCATTGGCGAAATCTGTGTCCGTGGCGGGAGCGTCAGTCCAGGCTATCGCGACAATCCAGTCGAGACCGCGCGCATGATTCGGCAGGGATGGTTGCATACAGGCGATCTCGGCCGCCTTTCCGAAGGACACCTCTGGATAACTGGACGCGAAAAGAACCTGATCGTGACCGCCGCCGGCAAGAACATCTATCCCGAAGAGATAGAGGAGAAGCTGATTGCCAGCGATCTGATTCTCGAGGCGGTCGTTTTCGGAAACCGTCGCGACAAAGCCTCTGGCGGCGAGGACGTCCATGCCGTTATTGTCCCCGATACTGAAGCCGTCGCTTCCCGGCTGCGTATTTCCATCGATTCGGTCAACCCGGAAGCAGCCGCGACGGTGATCAATGACGAGGTCGCCCGGGTGAACTCCGAAATGGCAGCATTCAAACGAATCGCTCGCTGGAGAGTACAACTGGAAGAACTCGAGAAGACGTCGACCCAGAAGGTCAAACGGTACGTGTACAAACGATAGGGAGAAACCGTGGTCAAGACTCAGGAACTCAAACTGCACGAGACTCACACCGGTGACATTGTCGATATAACCGGCGGTCTGGCAGAGGCAGTGAAGCAGTCGGGAATCAACTCGGGAACCATAACGGCGTTCTGTCCCGGATCAACGGGCGGGATGACCACCGTCGAATACGAGCCCGGTCTGCAGAAAGACCTGCCCGAGTTCTTCGAGAAGATCATTCCTTCGGATCGCTCGTATCATCACGACGAAACATGGCACGACGGCAATGGCTTCTCCCACGTCAGGGCCTCACTGGTTGGCCCGGATATCACGGTACCGTTTGTCTCCGGTGAACTCACTCTGGGGACCTGGCAGCAGGTTGTCTTCCTGGAATTCGATAACAAACCTCGCCAGCGTCGCCTGGTATTGCAAATCATCGGGGAGTAACCAGCATGGTCAAAGCGCTCGAGAGAATAGACAACAGAATCCGACTGCTGCGCCAAACGCGTTTGCCCGGCGAAGTAATCTACGATGATCTCGATGACTACCGCGAGATCATCGCTGCCATCAAGTGCCTCGATGTCCGTGGCGCGCCCGCAATCGGTATCGCAGCTGCCTACGGACTGGCGCTCGCCGCCGCCCAGACTGATGCTTCAAACTACGAGCAGATCACACCGTTGGCCGAGGAGATCAAAGTCGCTCGACCAACGGCCGTCAATCTGGCTTGGGCGGTAGACAGGGTCATGACCCGCCTGCGGGATGAGAAGCCTCAGGGCAACGAGGCAGTCCTGGCGCTGTTGTGGAATGAAGCCGAGACGATCCATGAAGAGGACCGCCGGCTCTGCCAGGCCATGGGCGAACACGGGGCTACAATTATCCCGGACAAGGCCCGTATCCTCACCCACTGCAATACCGGTGTCCTGGCCACCGGTGGTATTGGAACAGCTCTGGGAGTTATCTACACCGCCCACCAGCAGGGCAAGAAGCTTGAGGTGTTCGCCGATGAGACCCGGCCGCTGCTCCAGGGGGCGCGCTTGACCACCTGGGAACTCATGCAGGCCGGTATCCCGTGCAAGCTGATTTGCGACAGCGCCGCCGCCACCCTCATGCGACAGCGCAAGGTAGATCTGGCAATTGTTGGTGCCGACCGTATCACTGCCCGCGGCGATGTAGCCAACAAGATCGGCACCTACAGCGTCGCGGTTGCCTGTAACCACCACGATATACCATTCTACGTTGCAGCGCCATACTCCACCTTCGATGAGGCCCTCACCAGCGGGGATGATATCCCGATCGAAGAACGCCACGCCGAGGAGATCACTGAGGGCTTCGGTCGACGAACTGCCCCGGAACACATCGACGTATACGCCCCGGCGTTCGATATCACCCCCGCCGAACTGGTCACCGGCTTCATCACCGACCAGGGAATCCGACCGGGAAAACGTCAGGCTTCGCAGGTAAAGAAGTCATCACAGGTGTAAGTCGTTGTCAAGTACTTGGGTGTGCAACATGTGATGGCGCGCGCCATGATTAACCTTGCATTCCAAAACGCCGATTACTTACATAACACCAATACCCGAATGTGAGTACCTGCGCGCAAATGCCGTCAACCAAGCGACAGAAGAAGGCCCTCAGAGCCCTCAACTATGACCTCTTCTCTCCGGACCGGATTGAACCACCCGCACCGGTGACACTGTATACCCGTCTTCATGACCAACTGATTGAGGATCGGAGGCGGCAGGAGCGCTATCGCCAACAACAAGCTCAGAAACCGCCTGATGGCCAGTTGCCCACTGTAGAAGAACTCTACCGCCTGTTCGACAGGCTGAATTGGCAGTACTTCGAAGGCGGACTGCCCTCGGTAAAGATCGAGTACTCGAAACGCATGACCAGCGCTGGTTCCTATACCCCTGCCAGGCGCACCATCAAAGTGGGCTACAAGTATCACCAACTGTTTCCGGATGAAATAGAGGATACGCTCAAGCATGAGATGATCCA
>WJKG01000108.1 GCA_014729205.1 candidate division GN15 bacterium
CGGTTCGTTGTGGCGGGCGATCTGTACCAGTTTCTCAATTGTCAGCCCCGCGCCACTCAATGTGATAGCCATCTCTGCCCTCGCTCTATTCAATATGTATTACTGTCAGGTGGAACTGTGGTCGCAGGCGGTTGCCAGGTGATGGCACCGGGGGACCACACAGAAAAACGACGAGTCGGTGACTACGTGTCCTGCAGTCCCTTGGCCGAAGTCGGAAGATAGCGCGTCGGCACGGTAGTTCGCAAACCGTGACGCTGCAATGGGGACCCGAAGAACCTGTCAAACAGCATAAGATGACACCTCCACCACAAAGATAATCAACGGCGTCGGCTTGTCAATCGGGATCGGCTGATGTACCATAGTCACATGACAGCACAGGCTAAGAACGACAGCCTCAACGCGGAACAGACATTCGTAGCCTTCGATACCGAAACCACCGGCGTATGGGCCCCGGCCCACCGTCTGGTAGAGATTGGGGCTATTAAGTTCCGACTCGGCGACAACACCGTCCAGCAGTTTCAATCGCTCATTCAGCCCGAGCGCTCCATCCCCGGCGAGGTGATCGAGATACACGGCATTACCGATGACATGGTTGCCGCTTCCCCCACCGCCGAAACCGTGCTCGACCAGTTCATGACGTTTTGCGGGCAGGATTCGGTGCTCATTGCTCACAATGTCACCTTCGACATTTCGTTCCTCGCCTGCGAGCTTGAGCGCTACGGCAAGTCTTTCGGTAACAACCTGTTTTTGGATACGCTGGATATCTGCCAGCGCGTGTTTCCCGACCTCGAGTCATATTCACTGCTGTCACTGGCCCAGCACTTCAATCTGGCCTCCAGCCAGGAACACCGGGCGCTGGGCGATGCATCCCTCGTTCACCTGCTCTTCATGTTGGCTGCAGAGCATTCCACTATCCCTTTCACACCGCACAATCTGGAGTCCCATTTCGCAGTCTATCACGCCCACGACTGGCGCGATGAGCAGCGCCCGGTCCCCGACCAGTACACTCCGCTGCTAACCGCTATCGATAACGCCGGACGAGTGAAAATTGCCTATCAACATCGTTCGCTCGGCGACCAATGGCGGGTCGTGAGGCCCATTGGTATCTATTCTCTCGGCTCACGTTTCTACCTGCACGCTTTCTGTGAGAAGGTACAGGCCGAACGTACTTTCCGCCTGGACCGCGTGTCTGCCTTTGAAATCCTGCCGGAAGAGACCCCGGAGAACTAATCTATTGACAGATAAGGCCCGATACCGTAGAATAAGAGTCCCAATAGGCCAAATACGGGGCCATAGCTCAGTTGGGAGAGCGCATGACTGGCAGTCATGAGGTCAGGGGTTCGACCCCCCTTGGCTCCACCAAATAGAGAAAAGCCCGCTACACCAGCGGGCTTTTTCATTGTCTGTTTGAACCCCCCTCACAGGCCGGGCGGCATCCCCTCCGGCTTCTTCACGCGGTTCGCGCGGAAAAACGCCAGCGGCACTCCCACCAAGGCTACCACGATCGATACCAAAATCACTTTCCGGTATGCCATCACAAAGACCTCATCGGCGGTCCCCTCTCCCCCGTAATGGGACTTGAAGTACGCAAACAACGAGGTCGCCAGCGCAATCCCGAGCGCAAATCCGACATTGCGCGTGGCTGAGATGATCGACGAGGAAATCGCCCGCTCACCGCTGCGAACCGATCCCATCAGGGCCGATGTGTTCGGCGTGTTGAATATTCCCACACCTATTGAAATCACCAGCAACGACCACGCTACATAGCTTGCCGGCGATCCAACCGATACCCCGTGCAGCATGTACAGCCCGAATGCCGTAAGAAACAAACCAACTGTCGTCAGCAGCCGATACCCGATCTTGTCCGAGAGTTTCCCCGCCAGCGGTGCCACCACAAACATCACCACCGGGAGAATCATCAAGAACAACCCCACTTTACTGGGATCGAACCCCTTCACGCGCTCCAGGTAGAACGGCACCAGAATCATGATCCCTGCGATAGAAATGAACAAAACCAGCATCCCGATTACCGCGATAATAACCTGCCGATTCCTGAAGATACTCACTCCAATCAGCGCCTTCCTCGGATCCGACTCCAGTCGCACAAAAGTCACCAGCGCCACTACCGAGAGCAGCAGCATTCCCCAGACACGCCAGCTCGTCACTGGATAATCCGCCAACTGTGTCAGTCCGAACACACCTGCTCCCAGGACAATCGAAATCGCTACTGCGCTGCCCACGTGCAAGGGCACGTCGGTCGACGGCTTCGGGAGTTTCCGCAAATAGCGATAGGTGAGAAACAGCCCCACCAGGCCGATTGGAATGTTGATCAGGAAAATCGTCTGCCAGGGCGCAACCGAGAGGATGAAACCGCCGGCAGGCGGACCGGACATCAATCCCGCCGAGACCATCATGACCATCATACCGATCCCCTTACCTCGCTCTTCCGGCGGAAACACCGTCGTCACCAGACCGACACCCACCGCCTGGAACATCGCTGCTCCGATTGCCTGCACCACACGGGCACCAATGAGCATATAAATGGTAGTCGAGGCCGCTGAGAGAATCGACCCAAGAATGAAAAAAACATAACCAAATCGGTAGGCAAAGAAATAGCCACGGCGCTGGGTCAGCGTCCCGAAAACCATCAGCAGCGATACCACCGTCAGCTGGAAGGCCAGGATCACCCAGGCGACCACGTCAATACTGGCGCTAAGTTCGTCGGCCAGGGTCGGCAGGGCGACATTGAGGATCGAGCCCTCCAGTGTCCCCATGAATGTCCCGATAGCGCCGACGGCGAAAAAGCGGTAGCGATGAGACTGAATGTAGCTTTCGGACACTGGTGGCTAACTCGGCTAAGTCGTTGGCAAAAAAAGGGATTGACAAACTCCAGCGGGTAGCATAGCCTATATGGATTGGGCAGTCAACCCCTTTTGCCTGCCTTTTTTGTTGAACAAGCACCCGTTTGAAACGTCTTGCAGTAAGAGAGCTTAGTGGGGAATGAAAGAGACCACCCACGATCTCGTTCAAAGGTTTGTTGATGGAGACCATAAGGCATTTGCTGAACTGGTCAAGCGGTACCGGGAGAAGGTTTACTCCGTTGCGTTCAATATCCTCGGGAATCATCTCGATGCCGATGAAGTAGTTCAGGAAGCCTTTGTCAGAGTTTACAAACGAAAGGAGACGCTTCAGGGTGTTGGCTATTTTTCCTCCTTCTTGATGAAGGTGGCCACCAATTACGCAATCGACCTGCTGAGAAAGAGAAAAGGGCATAGTACCGTCGGCGAGGACACCTCATCCCTCCCCGGCGAGGTTCAGCTCGATCTGGCACGCAAAGTCGACACCCCCGGCGAGAGATATCAGCGCAAGCGGTTAATGGAGGAGATCTACAAGGCGTTAGACCAACTTCCAC
>WJKG01000109.1 GCA_014729205.1 candidate division GN15 bacterium
ACGGGGCCATCTGAAAAGTCCGAAATCGAGTTGCAGGGTGCTCCCGGGCTGGTCGTCGAGGTGCTGGCGGAAAAGGACGGCTTCTACAACGTCCAGTTCGAGAACCAGCGCCGCGGCTGGATAGACAAAGACCTGGTTGCTGTCGTGTAGTCGCATCCCGCTCGCTGCTCACCAGTTATTAGGTTGACACACCTGCAGACCGGGTCTATACTTTTCAGCAAACCTTGAGATACAAACACTTTGACGCGATGTAGCCAATGCTCTTGAAGAACAAGCAGTTCTGGGGGACGATTATCGCTATCCTCCTGTTAACCTGGTGTCTCAAAGACATCCGGTTGTCCGAGGTGCAATCGCTCTCCGAGAGAGTCAGCTACATCTACGTTATCCCGGCCGTTCTCAGCGCGTTCTGCTTTATGTTCGCGCGGGCCATCCGGTGGCGCCTGCTCATCTCTCAACAGAAGGTCCTCAGGTGGATACGGGCCATCGGTCTCTACTCCGCCGGCCAGACACTCAATGCCGTCATGCCAGCCCTCACCGGACAAGTCGGGCGTGTGATCCTCTTCTCTCGCAAAGAAGGACTCAAAAAGACCTTCATATTCTCAACTATCGTGCTCGAAGTGCTCTTCGATGCCCTCAGTCTGCTCGTCTTTCTCATGTTGACATCGCTGGCCTTCGCCTTCCCCAGTGAATACCGTTCGGTGAGCTACATTATTGGTTCAGCAACGCTCTTCCTGCTCGGCGTGTTGTATGTCATCCTCCATTACCAGCTTCAACTCGAGGATGCCGCCCAACGACACTGGCGCGATAAGCACCCAGGACTCTATGTCGGCATTCGCAAGTTTATCCGTTCCTTCACCAAGGGCATCAAGCTGCTTCGCTCCAGCAAGAACTTCGGCGCATCAATCAGCCTGTCTTTGGTCTCATGGATCTTCCACGCCCTGACAGTGTACTTCCTGTTCAAGTCATTCGGCTTCGGCCAGCCCTTCGTAGCCGCCGCCGTGATCATGATTATCAACACCATCGCCCTGATGATACCCATCACGCCAGGCAATGCCGGCACCTTCGAGGTCGCCGTCTCCACCGGCCTGGCCGCCTTCGGTGTACCGCGATCCGATGCCGTCCTCTTCGCGCTCGCGCTGCACATGATCGATCTCCTTACGCCCTTCATCTTCGGCTACCTCTACCTGTATACCGAGCGGCTCTCACTGCGTGAGCTACGTCGTGCACAAAAGGAAGGCCGCCTCGAGGAACATGTTGGCCGGGAGACTGAATACGTCCGCGATGAGGACCTCTCACGGGGACAATCGAGGGAAGCGGTATGATCAAGTCCTTCCTCTATCGACCGGAACACAGAGTTCAGACTTTCGACGGTGTCCAGGATTTTGATAAGCTTGCCGCCGAGGATGGCGCCGTGCTCTGGGTGGACATGTGCAAGCCCACTGACCAGGAGTCCTACATCCTGACCCACGACTTCCAATTCCACCCGCTGGCCATCGAAGACGTCATCGCCGAGAAACCCCGCACCAAGATCGACAACTACGATCGCTATATCTTCATGGTCTTCCAGGTGGTGGACTACGTCGGCAGGGAAGAGGACCTGAAGGTCAGCGAGATCGACCTCTTCCTGTCAAGAAACACCCTCGTGACCATTCACTACGATGACCACCGCATCTTCGACTTCCTCTACGACCGCGCCGAGCGCGACGAACGCCTGATGTCACGAGGAGCCGACTTCCTGTTCCACGCAGTAATTGACACGGTCGTCGATAACTACAACTCCACGCTGGACATTCTGGAGTATGACATTGATCAGGTCGAGGATGACGTGCTCGGTGAACCCGACCGCGATACTGTGAATCTCATTTTCACGCTGCGCCGCGACGTCGTCCAGCTCAAGCGAATCGTCCTGCCGCAGCTGGAGGTTGTCAAGCGCCTGGCCCGTCGAGACTATCGGCTCATCAGCAAGACCGCCTCGCGCTACTTCTCCGACATCCAGGACCACCTCAACCGCGTCAATGACCTGGCCGACTCTCACAAGGAGATCCTGAACTCGTCTCTGGAAATCTACTACTCCTCGGTGTCCACCAAGACCAACGAGATCATTAAGTTCCTGACGATCTTCACCGTTATCTTTATCCCGCCCACGTTCCTGGTCGGCCTCTGGGGCATGAACTTCGAGCACATGCCCGAACTCGACTGGAAGTACGGCTACTATTTCGCCGTCGGGCTGATCCTGGTTGTAATCCTGTCCCTGGTCATCTTCTTCCGCCGTAAGAAATGGCTCTGACCGTATATACAGCGCAGATTTAGCACAGTCCTAACACTATTGCGAAACAAATCTCTTGACGATACGTCTAAGGGACATATGTTACATACCGACCGGTAGGTATATTGACCACCTGCCGGTCCGGTCTTTGTTGGGAAGTAGAGAGTGGACAAAAAGAAGATCAAGCAAAGCCCCAAACTTCCGGCCGAAGAACGCCGACGGCAACTTATGGACGCCGCCTGGCGGCTCTTTGCCAGGAAAGGGTATCTGGCCACCACAACGCAGGAAATCGCCACCAGCGCCGGGGTAACCAAAGGCGCTCTGTACTTCCATTTCAAGACGAAAGAAGACCTGCTCTTCGAGATCATCAAGGAGTGGCTGACCAAAGCCCGCCAGGCGGTTGTGGATGCCTCCAGTGAGGACATGCATCCAGTAGATTTCCTGCGCATCCTGACGCTCTCCCACCCGCATTGTGAAGGTGACTGGGCCGAGTCTGCCGGCCTGTGGATTCAAGCCATTCGAGTGCCACGGATCAAGGCCTACGCCACACGGCAGATCAACGAATTTCTGGACTTCTTTGTCTCCCGGGTCAGCCCCGAGCGCGACCTCAACAAGAAGCAGCTGCGGGATCTGGGCCTCCTTATCTTTGCCC
>WJKG01000110.1 GCA_014729205.1 candidate division GN15 bacterium
ATTCTACCTCAGGTGATGCTGCAGACCAGATGGATGCATCCGAGAAGCAGCGCTGGTTGAAGCTGATCGGTCGTCCGGAAGATGTATCGCCATCACAGGAATATACCGGTACTGTCTCGATGAAGGGTGAAGGAGATGCGGCCCAAGTAACGGGGAAGAAACTACTCTTTGTTGCCCCCCAGACCAGCTTCCTGACGGACATTATCAGGCAGGTTGGTAAACGCAACGAAGTCAAGGTCTATGATGGTGCCCGAGTCAATGAGACCGTCGACCTGATGGAATGGGCGGACCTGGCCTGGTTTGAGTGGTGTGACAAGCCGCTAATCGAGGCTACTCGTCAGCCGAAGACCTGTCCCATCATCTGCCGCCTGCACAGCGGAGAGGCGTTTACGGAGCTCCCGGCTCAGGTTACGTGGGGGCGGGTCGACCACCTGTTGTTCGTGAATCGATCGGTGCAGGAGTTGTTTGTTCGCAGCCAGTCAGCGCGACCGAGTATGTCGATAATTCCCAACGCAGTCGACCTGGATCGCTTCTATTTGCCAGAGGACAAGACCTACAACAAGAAGATAGCGGTGGTAGGGTATCTCAATTATAAGAAGAATCCGGCCCTTTTGCTGTATTGCTTCAAGAAAATCTACGAGTACGATAACGAGTATACACTGCATGTGGCGGGGCTGCACCAGGATCCACGGATTAAACTGTACTTCGATCACTTCCTGGCGGAGAACCCATTACCTGTCTGTTACGAGGGTTGGGTCGAAGACATGCCGTTATGGCTCGAAGACAAGAGCTATGTAATGTCGACATCGTTGTTCGAGGCGTTCCATTACTCAGTTGCAGAGGGTATGGCTTCGGGGCTGATGCCGCTGATTCATAACTGGTATGGGGCCGCCGGTCTGTATCCGAGCGACTATTTGTTCGATGATCCCGATGATTGCCTGGCGCTGATCAGGCGACTGGAGCAGGAGGACAGGCCGTCGTTAGCACGAAAGAACCGCGAGTTCGTTGCGTGCAGGTATGACGTCAATCAGATAACCGACAAAATCATGCGGCTCATGGCGGGTGTCCTACATACCGGCCATGGAATCGCTGTTGAATAGTGGAGTCAGAAGAGCATGGCAAAGCGCAAGACCAAAACGAAGGCAAAATCAAGTGCACCCAAGCGGAACAGTCGCCGAATCAGTCGCAAGTCACGAGCCAGAAGGACTCCGACCGGCAACCAGCTCCAGTCGGCAATCGGGAGCCAGGGGGAACGCAACCGCGTCCTGACGACCCTGATTGGTGCCGTACGAGCCAATCCCGACGATGTCGATGCCCGTTTGACACTGGCTGAGTACTGTCTGCGCAACGGGTATCAGGCCAAGATCCTCGAGGCCATTGAACCGCTCGAAGAGCAGTATCCGCTTGACTCGGATACCCTTACCGAGCGCTATGACAGGCTTCGCTGTCTGGGACTGCTGCAACTGCAGAATCTGCAGGAAGCTGAAGCTACCGCGCGGCGTGGTATTGAACAGCACGGGGACCATCTCGACTTCTACTGGTGCCTGACGTTTGTCCATCTCTCTTTGCTCGAACAGCAGAACGCGATCGAGGCTGGTAATACCTACCTGCGGTTGATTCGCGAAGCTGATGAAGCTCAGGAGACTGTTGAGGCATACTGTATATCTGCCGGGCACGTTTCACAGTTATATAACTTCCTCGGATCAGCCCTGATGGAGAGCGGCCGTACCGATGAAGCGGTGGAGGCGTTTGACCTGTCACGCGAGTATGATGCCGGGAATCACTACCCCTATCTAAACCTCATCAACCTCTATCGCCACCAGGGTGATACCGTGTCTGCCAAAGCCGTCCTGGAAGACGGGCTGTCACAAGTCCGTCAGGCTCAGGAGCTACGTATGCTGGGACAGACTCTCAAGGATGCAGCCCGGGTTTCGGCCTGCATGATAGTGAAGAATGAGGAGGAGATGCTTCCGGGCTGTCTGGACTCCATTCGTGATGTGGTGGATGAGATCATTGTCGTGGACACTGGATCGACCGATCGCACCGTTCAGATTGCCGAATCGTATGGTGCGAAAGTGCACCACCAGGCGTGGGAAGGGGATTTCTCCAAGCACCGCAACTTCAGTCTGGAGCAGGCAACCTGCGACTGGGTATTTGTTATCGATGCCGACGAGCGGCTGGCCAGCAACAGCGCCAGTGTGCTCAAGACGGCGGTCAATGATCCCGAGGCACGGATCCTGCAGGTCAATGTGCTCAATCACTACCCACAGAGCCATCATCGGTTCACCTTGCTGAAGTCGATCCGGCTCTGGCGTCGTGAGTTGAACCTACAGTATTCAGGAATCGTTCATAACCAGGTTACAGTTCCCGATGACGTACCCCTGACATCGACAGCGCTGCGCCTTGATCACCTGGGTTATGCGCTTTCAGAGAAAAAGATGCAGGCCAAGTTCGAGCGCACTCATGCATTGCTTCGTCGGCAGGTCGAGCAGGAGCCGGATAACGGCTTCGCCTGGTTTAACCTGGCCCAGGTGCTCCGGCCGCGACTGCTCGATGACATGGAGCGGATAGCTCC
>WJKG01000111.1 GCA_014729205.1 candidate division GN15 bacterium
CCAGAAGCCCTCGGACTGGAGCTGCTGGCGTATTCGATTCGTTTCCTCTTGATCGGCCCACAGATGGGCTATGGGCTGTCCCTGTAGGTGATCGGCTGGCACTTTCCACATTCGGCCGGCAGCAGGATTGGCATACGTAATGCTCCCATGAGGATCAGTCAGGATTATGCCAGACAAGGACGATGCAATAGCGCGGTCCTTCACTTCTAGATCCTGTTCGGCCTGTTTGCGTTCGATAACGCGTTCAAGCCGTTCGGCGATGGCGCCTATGAGTCGCCGTTCCTCGGGTAGAATGACGGAATCAGCCGCATCGGCGTCGTCATTCACCGTCACGCGCAGCAGACCCTGGTTGTGACCGTGCACGCTGATATGCACGTCGAAACACACGCCCTCAGTTGGATCCTGATTTGGTCCGTATTGCTGTCCATGAAGCCAAATGGTAGCGGTTGTTCGCTCGGGAAAGAGGCATGCGGGCGGGATTAGCTGTGTTACTGCGCGCAGGATCTCAGGAAGCGTCGCTGTTTTGGTGATGACGCTGGAAAACTCAATCAGGCAGTCGAGTTCCTTTTCGCGCTCACGCAGACTCTCGCCCACGGTCAACATGTTGTCGGTCTGGCACGGACACGGTTGCATAGTCATACGACGATTGCCGATACTGGTCGGCTCGTCGGAGCTCCCGTGCGGGGTGGCAGATACCTTGCGCAGAGTGATCTTGGTCATGCTTGTAATCCTGTCCCTGCGGTCACTTGTACAAGAACCGACATGGCCGCCTTGGCGTGTGACCGTATAGATAGTATCGGTTCGATTGCGCAGAAACTGAACAGCGGTGATGTGTGATGCGATACCGCTTGTTGGCGCTTCGTTTGTGGCGCTTGGCGGTAACGGTCGTATTGCCTATATTGACGGGGCAGTGGATGCTCGACATCCATGCGTGTGAAAGGCAATGATTGTGACGGAAACACCAAAAGACCTTCGGTTCTTCAAAGTCATTCTTAACTCTGTCGCTGATGGTGTTTTTACGGTCGACAGCAATCGGATAATCACCAGTTTCAACCGAGCGGCGGAACGAATCACAGGCATTCCCGCCTCGCGTGCCGTCGGGCAGAAGTGCTACGACGTCTTCCATTCCGACATCTGTCAGAACTGCCCACTGCGCGTGACGCTGCAAACGGGACAGGAAGAGGTTGGCCGCCAGATCAACATCATCAATATCCACGGCGATACCGTGCCTATCAGCATCTCCACGGCGGTGCTTCGCGATGTTGATGGCGAGGTACTCGGTGCCGTGGAGACGTTTCGAGACCTTTCAACGATCGAGGATCTACGCAGGGAGCTCAACCGGAAATACTCGTTTGAAGACATTGTATCCAAGAGCCCGAAGATCATTCGGTTGTTCTCCATGCTTTCGGACATCGCCGATAGCGAGAGTACAGTCCTGATTCAGGGCCCCTCGGGATCCGGCAAAGAGCTGTTCGCGCGGGCGATACATAATATCAGTCCCCGCAAGGATGGCAACCTGGTGGTCATCAACTGCGGGACGCTGCCCACGCAGCTATTTGAGTCTGAGTTGTTTGGCTATGTCAAGGGCGCCTTCACCGACGCTAAGAAGGACAAGCCGGGCAAGGTGTCGCTGGCCGAAAACGGGACACTCTTTCTGGATGAGATTGCCGAGTTACCTATGTCGACTCAGGTGAAGCTGCTAAGGCTCATCCAGGAACGAGAATATGAGCCCGTTGGCAGCACCCGTCCAATCAAGGCAGATATTCGCATTGTTGCGGCCACCAATCAAGACCTCAAGAAGCTGGTGGCACAAGGGAAGTTCCGCGATGATCTGTACTTCCGCCTGGCGGTGGTGAAAATAGACCTCCCGTCGCTACAGGAACGCCGGGAAGATATTCCGTATCTCGTCGATCACTTCATTCGGCAGTTTAATTCGCGTCGAGGCAAGAGCATTGTCAGTGTCAGTCCCGAGGTAATGCAGATACTGATGCGGTACGATTTCCCCGGCAATGTCCGCGAGCTGGAGAACATAATCGAGTACGGTTTCGTCGTCTGTCATGGTTCGGTCATCCAGCGTGAGCATCTGCCGCTGGAATTGCTGGACGACCTCTCGTCGAACCTCTCTAATGCCGCTGAGGCAGAAGGTGGAGACACGGAAGCACCCGGAGAACGCGAGCGACTCCTGGAATCGCTGCGCCAGACCTCGGGCAAGATATCCGATGCAGCCCGCCTGCTGGGAATCCACCGTACGACGCTTTGGCGTAAGCTCAAGAAGCACGCCATCGACCCCGCCGACATCTAGATATCCGCCCCAACCACAGTCGTTGCATATGTTGCAATTGCAACACTGTTCGCAACATTGCAACTTGGCGCAACGCAACGCTGCGCCTGATTCTCATCGGTGCCAATCGCATTAGTAGTTGTACTACAGTCGGTTAGATCAGTATCATAACCGGTTGGCACGGTTGTTGTACATATATCATGTGCGATGCAAGCACGAGTTGCAATACCGATAATGGGTGCCCAAGTAGCGCCACGGTTCGAAACGGCAGAGTACTTCTATATATGTACTCTCCTAGATGGTGAGATTTCGGACAAGCAGGTCTTTGAATGCTCAGGCTGTGAAGGATTCAGCCGGGTACGGTTACTTCGCGAACAGCAGGTTGACTGCGTTATCTGCGGGGGGATCAAGTTATTCTATCGTCAGTTGCTCGAGTCGCTGGGGATGCAGGTCATTGACCGTGTCTCGCTCAGTGTTGACCAGGCCCTTGAACAGTATGGTGATGGTCGCCTGAGTCCGAGCTCCGACGATGCCTCCTGTGACAAGTCAGTCTGCGATGTACCTCACGAGGATCTCCTGTGTTGGACTCGAGATCTGTTTGCCGGGTTCGGCTGGCAGATTCGCACCACTGACGACTCGGCTCCATTCGCGGTGGACCTGATTGGTCGGATCGATTGCCCCGTCTGTGGCCGTCAAGTACGGATTGCCATTTGTTGTGGGGCACACATCTACAGGTGTGATCAAGAGATTCGGGAGTTTCACGACGCTACCGTCAATGACTTCCACGTACGTGCCTATGTTTATCCGCCGAGTTCGCGTCTGGCCGACTGTTGTCGGGCGTTCGGCATTCAGATCATTGATCCCAACCGAGCCGATGTATCGGGCGAAGGCGATGTGACCGACCGCCTGCCTTTGATAAGGGTGCGAGTTGAGGGGCATGACAACCTGGCATGGGAAAAGACAGTGTGAGAGTGGGGACAGCCGTCCCCTTGAAAGGAAATGAGCAATAGGCAATGAGAACACAACCGATCAACGAACAGGAAAGAGAGCGCGCCTTCTCCAGCGTGAAGAAACCGGAAGTAACCGAGAGGCAACAACTGGATGTGCGCTACCATGTCGAGGACCATGAGGTTACGGGTCGTCCGCGGGCATTTCTCGAAGCGTTTGCGGCTATCCTTCGCCACACCAATTATCGGATGGCGTTGGAGCACTTTGTCCGGGTATCGGCCAAGTGCGCCCGATGTGCCGTTCAGTGTCCGGTGTATCAGGCCACCAATGATGTCAAGGATATCCCGTGCTATCGTTCGGAGTTACTGCTGTCGGTATACCGTCGGCACTTCACCATGTCCGGCTCCCTGATCGGGCGGCTGACCGGCACCGGGCACCTGACCGATGAGACAGTCCAGCAGATGGCCGAATCCTTCTGGAACTGCACGGCATGCCGACGCTGTACGATCGAATGTCCGGTGGGCATCGACCATGCTTTAATCACGCACCTGGGACGATTCATTCTCAGTGAGATTGGAATCGCGCCGCGAGCCCTGGTGGTGAGTACCCGTGAGCAGCTTGAGGGGAAGACCGGCAACACCTCGGCGGTACCGGTGCCGGCGCTCTCTGACACGCTGGAATTCCTGGAAGAAGACATGGAAGAAGAGAAGGGGGTACCGATCAAGTTTCCACTGGATGTCGAGGGTGCTGAGTATCTGTTCACGCCGGCGGTGTCTGACTTCCTCATGGAAGCTGAGACGCTGATGGGCATCGCAGCTGTCTTTGCGGCGACCGGTGGTTCCTGGACGATCAGTACCAACTACTTCGACGCCATCAACTATGGCCTCTTCTACAACGATCGCATTCTCGAACGGGTCATTCGCAAGTTGTATTCCGAGACCGAGCGCCTGAAGACAAGAGCGATCCTGATCGGGGAGTGTGGACACGCCTCCCGAACAGCCAAGTACTATGTTCCCGTGCATTGCGGTGGTGATCAGGCCAAGCCGGTCTACAACATCATGGAATACACTTACCGCATGTACAAAGAGGGTAAACTGAAGCTGCAACCAGGCACGATAACCGAGAAGGTCACGTACCACGACCCGTGCAATATCGCACGGCAAGGGTGGATTGTCGATCAGCCCCGCGAGTTAATCAGGGCCTTCTGCTCCGACGTGGTCGAGATGCAGCCGCTGGGGCAGGACAACATCTGCTGCGGTGGCGGTGGTGGCACCGTATCCATCGATGAGATTCGTCCCTACCGCACCACAGTGGGCGGTAAGGCCAAGGCGGACCAGATCCGCGCTACCGGAGCCAAGTATCTCATTGCCCCGTGTGCCAATTGCAAGAAGCAGCTTCGGGAACTGGTCGAGGACCAGGAGATTGACTGCGAGGTGGTAGGGCTGCACGATTTAATCTACAAGGCAATCATGTTTGAGGGTCAACCAGCGGAGATGCAAACAGCGCAAGAGAAAGGATAAACTGTGGACGCGGTAATAGAATTTGCTCAAGGACCGCTGTTCCGAGTCACGTTCGGTATCATGATACTCGGGCTCATACGCCTGGTGGTGCTTGATCTGATTAACGCCGTCGAGGCATACCGTCGAGCGGGCGATAAATCGCTGGCGTGGACGGCGGCAATAACCAAGACAGTGAGCTGGCTGTTTCCACTGAAGCGAGCCTTCACGCAGCGGCCGGTTTACAGCGTGATATCGATCGTGTTCCATATCGGTCTGATCTTGGTGCCCATTTTTCTGCTGGCTCACATTCAGTTGTGGGAGGCAGGTCTCGGCATTTCATGGTGGTCGCTGCCGCATTTCTGGGCGGACCTGTTGACCATTACTACCATTGTGACCGGGGCGGCTTTGTTCTTCGGACGGATTGGTCAGCGTTCCGCACAAGCTTTGAGTCGGACCCAAGATTATCTCTGGCCGATACTGCTGATCATCCCCTTTGTGACAGGCTATATCTGTGCCAACACCGTCGTTGGGCCGGCGACCTACCAGCTGTCCATGCTGGTGCACCTCTTGTCGGCGGAGTTGATCTTCGTACTCATTCCGTTCACGAAGATCGCCCACTGCGTGCTCATGCCGCTTTCCCAGTTCATTATCACGCTGGCCTGGAAGTTCCCGGCTCGAGTTGATGACAAGATCTGCACTACCCTTAAGAAGAAGGGAGCCCCGGTGTGAAAGCTATCCTAACGGACATTACCAGGTGTATCGGCTGCCTTGAATGCGTCGTCGCCTGCAAGAAAGATAACCAACTCAAACAGGATGTACCGCGCAGTTTCCATCGTCATGATGGTCTCTCAGCTCGCAACTGGACGTCGATTGTGGAACGCGATGGTCACTACGTGCGCAAGCAGTGTCGGCACTGTCTGGATCCGGCGTGTGTTTCGGCCTGTCCGGTCGGTGCTTTGATAAAGACAAAGACGGGACCGGTCGTGTATGATGCATCCAAGTGTATCGGCTGTCGTTATTGCATGATTGCCTGCCCTTACGGGATTCCCCGGTATGACTGGGACCAGGCGGTGCCCTACATCCAGAAATGCGATATGTGCCTGGACCGCATTCAGCGCGGCGAGCAGCCGGCGTGCACGGCAATTTGCCCGGAGAAGGCAACGGTCTATGGGGAACGTTCGGAAATGCTGGCCGAGGCGTACCGCCGCATTGAGGCTGGCAACGGGAAGTACATCAACAAGGTGTGGGGGGAGCACGATGTGGGAGGTACCAGTGTGCTCTAC
>WJKG01000112.1 GCA_014729205.1 candidate division GN15 bacterium
CGCGTCGCCATGGAGGAAGGTATTGATATGGTCTTTTCCGGCGCCGGGTTGCCGTTGAATTTGCCCAAGCATCGGGATGCGTGCGCCACGACGAAATTGATACCCATAGTATCATCGGGCCGAGCTGCAAAACTACTCTGTCAGCGGTGGCTGACCAGGTTCGATTACCTCCCGGACGCGATCGTCGTCGAAGGTCCGAAGGCAGGTGGCCACCTCGGATTCAAATCGGAGCAGATTGACGATACGGCCTATGCCCTGGAAAGACTTGTCACCGATGTTGTTGCAGTCGCGGGCTCGTTTTCCAATCGATATGGCAAGCCCATTCCCGTCATCGCCGCTGGCGGGATATATACCGGCAGTGATATCAGCAGATTCATCAAACTTGGGGCGGAAGCTGTTCAAATGGGCACCCGGTTCGTTGCTACTTATGAGTGTGACGCCGACGATGCGTTTAAGCAGGCCTATATAGATGCAAACGAGAACGATGTCGTCATTATTGAAAGTCCGGTTGGCATGCCGGGCCGAGCGATCAGGAATGGTTTCCTTGACGACGTCAGTGGCGGATTGAAAAAACCGTATAGTTGTCCCTATCACTGTATTCTCAGTTGCGACTACAAGGACTCTCCGTACTGCATTGCCAACGCCCTCATGAACGCGAAGAAGGGACGTTTCCGTAATGGCTTCGCTTTCGCAGGTGCGAACGTTCACCGGGTCAGGGAGATTGTCTCCGTCAAAACGCTGATGGCACAGCTGGTGTCCGAATACGAAGTTGCGGTGGAGCATGCAACACCGACGTGCGCAGGTCATTCCCTGGACCAGATGGTCAAGTTATCTGAAGTCGATCCGGAGTAGTGCTGAGGGCGAGGCTGCAGTGTTGTCGCCGGGGCTCCTCCTGGATTGCAGGCTTTCCGCCGGTATCAAGTCGATTTCGCGACAACCGCATTCTCGGTGGCCCAATCGTGCTGGCGGGCGCTGTATCTCATTGAGATATAGTGCATTACAACAAAAGGGGGGCGACCGTCGTGCACGCGCTGTGGCCCGAGAATGTACACCGCGTGGTGGTTACTTTGCGACCGTCTTTATATGGGGAGCGGCCGGCTGGCGCACAGCCAGGTGATTTCGGAAACGATGAGCTTTCCCCCCTGCTTTCAGATGTCGACTCCAGGTTGAGACACCGGCCTCGAAGCCCACGTTATAGATAGTTCCATCAGAAAAAGGCAGTGCCTCCATGGAACGGTTTAGTGTGGTGATCTTTCTTTCCACTCCGTGCTCTCTCGCCCTGATGTGAAGCTCGTCAAGAAAGTCAGGCAGAAAGTCCACTGCCGTTATCTCTGCATCCAACTCCTTCGCAAGCACTATCGTTGAGGCGCCCGTGCCGCAGCCGATATCTGCTATCTTCAACGGACGTGACCGATCGAGTCCGGCCAGTTCCAGAGCTTGCTTCGTCTCGGCTTCTCCGCCGGGACCCTGCCGTGCGGCATGTCTGTGGAGGTTTTCGAGCAGTTGTAACTCTGTACTGTCCAACTCGCCGTCGTTGTTCTAATCTCCTGAGCCTCTGTCGCTGCCGGATCTAGGCATTGCTACCACCACAGATTCCATATCGCCACCAGCACTATCACGAGCAGGGTCAGGGCGAGCGGATCGGCCAGTGGGCCCCGGTCGGCATCGGGGTCGAAATCTCGTGTGGGCAGGCGCATCGTGCGCAGAAACTGAGCCGGATGCGTGAAGACCCGGCTGAGGACACCCGGTATACGAAAGGCCAGCGTCTCGCAAGCGTCGAATACCCGATTGACACCGGTGACGAATACGGCTCGCGCGACGTCTCTGGGAGCGCGATAGAACCAATCGGTATCCAGCGCGACGTACGGTTCGCCGGCCAGGCTGGAACGATATATCCAGAATGCGATGAAGGTAAAGGCCAGAAGCTGTACCGCTTCCACCAGGTGGTGCAGTGTATAGGGCTGGTAGTTCATCGCATGGGGCAGCTGCCGGTACAGCAGGTCCGGGTAGACCCCGAACAGGACACAGAAGAAAGCCGCCACGGCCATCGCCGCAATCATATTCTTCGGCGCCTTTGCGGGAACAACTCCACTGTCACGACCGTGCCAGGTCCAGTAGGGTAGTTTCAAACCAGTGTGCAGGAAGGTACCGATTGAGGCCAGCATCAAAAGCAGCACTGCCACACTGTAGTCACTTTTGCCCGCGGCACTGACGATAATCGATTTGCTGATAAAACCGTTGAACAGCGGAAAGCCTGAGATTGAAAACGCGCCAATCATGTACAGCCAGTACGTCAGGCGCTGATGTTTGTACAATCCTCCCAGCTCGGTCAGTTTGCTCTTGCCGGTCGTATAGAGTACAACCCCGGCGCCCATAAACAACAGCGCTTTGTAGAGGATGTGACTGAAGGCATGGGCGGCGGTACCGTTGATGGCCAGGGTAGTGCCAATGCCGACTCCCGCAACCATGTACCCGACCTGGCTGATGATATGATAGGCCAGCAGTTGTCGGATGTCGTTGGCCAGCACGGCGTAGACGACCCCATAGAGGGCCATCATCACGCCCATGTACAGCAGGATGTCCCATCCCGAGAACAGCAGGGCAAGAACATAAACCGCCGACTTGGTTGTCAACGCACTCATGAAGACAGCGCCGGTGATAGTGGCCCGGTGATAGCTGTCGGCAAGCCAGGCGTGCAAAGGCGGCAAAGCCGTATTCAGGGCCACGCCCGCTATGATCAGCCAGGCAGCAATCGACTCACCATACTCAAAAGGCCGAAGCAGTATCGATCCGGTGGAAACCACCTGAATAGCGATACCGGCCAGCAGCAGACTCCCCCCGAACAAATGAACCAGGAAATAGCGAATGCCGGCGGCATACGACTCACCGGTGCCGCGAGCCCAAACCAGGTAGCCGGACGCGACCGCCATCACTTCCCAGCCTGCAAAGAGAGTAAGATAGTCGCCGGCGAACGTGACACACAGCGCTCCACCGCCGTACAGCAAGGCGGCGACCTGCTGCCCGGTCTGCTTGACATGCAGCGCATAGATGCCTGCGATAATGCCAATCAGAGAGAAGATGATACCGAACACGCGACTGAGCTGCGTCACCTCCAACACATGCAGCTCGAATCGGAGGAACTCGACGGTCAGAGTAGTCCCGATCGGCAGACTCAGGACCAGGGCCAGAGAGGCAGCCGGGAAGGCCAGAAAGGCCCACGGCCTGACGTTCTTTGGCAACAGCGGCAGGAGTACGGCCCCAAGCCAGAAGATGAGAACGGGGGGGAACTCAGCGATCATAGTAGTCCTCGTCCCGGAATACGATCTTCTTGCCGAACCACTTCGAGACCTTGATAATCACCAGGCAACCGATGAAACCAAGGATGGCATAGAAACCCGGAATCACATCCCATGCATAGTAGTGCTTTGCCAGGTACTGTCCGACCAGCGAGAGAACCGTCAGCACAGCCAGGATGATCCAGTGTATTCTTCTCATGGCAACGTCCCCGCCAGTACATTGTCCGACGTGATACCCGTGATACCGTCCACTGCGGCGGCGGCCAGATCATAGAAGTGGAAGAACAGGTTCGGGAAGAATCCCAATAGCACCGACAATACGCCGACGATGCAGATCGGCACCACCATGGACAGCGATGCCTCCTTGAACCGAGCGGCGTTGCTATCTCCTTTCCGAAGGAATGCCCGGTAGATGATGGGAAAGAAGTAGGCGGCGTTGAGCAGCCCACTGACCAGCAGAATGCCGAGCATGATCAGCTGATCGGCCTGTAATGCTCCCAGGCACAGGAACAGCTTGCTTACAAAGCCGTTTATCGGCGGAACACCCGCCAGTCCGAGGGCGCCGATCGCAAACATGCTCATAGTCCACGGCATGGTCCGGCCGATGCCGTCCAGTTCCGATATCTCCGTCTTGTGCAGGTTTACATAGATGGCGCCGGCGCAGAAAAACAGCGTGATCTTCATGGTAGCATGGTTCGCCAGGTGCATGATCCCACCCAGGAAGCCGTCGGGTGAAAGCAACGCCATTCCAAGAACAATGTAGGAAAGGTGACCGACCGTCGAGTACGCCAGCAGCGCCTTGAGATTGTCCTGCCGGAGAGCTATCAGAGAGGCCAGAATGATGGTGGCGCCGGCAAAGACGGCCAGGATCAGATTCAGGTCAAATGCCTGCATGGTGTCGGGTCCGAAGACAAAGCCAACGATGCGAATGACACCAAACACGCCGGATTTGACGACTGCGACCGCATGGAGCAGGGCGCTTACAGGTGTCGGGGCAACCATCGCCCGGGGTAACCAGCTGTGCAGGGGCATAATGCCGGCCTTGACGCCTACGCCGACCATGAACATGATAAACAGCGCCCTGGCAATCCCGGGGTCCTCGATAATACCGGCCAGCAGGCCGCCGGGTACGAAGTCCGCGCTGCCGGCCAGAAGGTAGGTCCAGCCGACGGCAGCGATCAGTATCACACCGGCTGTCAGGGCGTACACCAGGTACATGCGCCCGGACCGATAGGCTTCGTCGGATTCCTTGTGCACGACCAGCGGGTACGTGGCCAGGCTCAGGATTTCGTAGAAGATCAGAAACGTGAGCAGGTTGGCGGAGAATGCGATACCGATAGTTGCCGAGAGGCACACGGCGAAACTGGCAAAGTAGCGTGTCTGCTTCTTCTCGTGTGCACCCCGGACATAACCAATGGAATAGAACGACGTCAGGATCCAGAGGCTTGATGCGACCAGGGCAAAGAAGATCCCCATGGGATCGACCCGCAACTGCAGGTCGATTCCGCGGGCGATCTCGATGATCGTAAACTCGGCTATGCGTCCCTGCAGGGCAGCCGGCAGCAGATAGAGAATGAGCGCAAACTTTACCAGTGCGGCCGCCAGCGTCCAGCCCTCACGCAGATTCGGACGATTGCGACTGAGCAGTATCAGAGGTACGGCAATCAGCGAAACCATGATGGCCAAAAATGGGATCGGTGTTGTGTAGACCATGTCGGATGTCATACGCGTATACCCCGATTACAATCCTTCGGGAATCATTGGCTCAATGATATGGCTGATACCCCATGCATTCATGATGCCCAGCACCAGCACGCCGGCAGCGAGAACGAGGGTCGGAACCAGCATGGAACCGGGCGCCTCGTTGTTCGCCGGCGCCGCCTGCTGCGGCATCTCCGCTTCTTTCCCGTCATCCGATGCAGACCTCGGCTTGAGATACATCCGCTCGAGAATCCGAAAGAAATAGACGGCATTCATCAGGCTGCTGATGAGCAGGACGGCAACGAATACCCAGTTGGACTGCTCAATAGATCCCAGGGCGAGGTACCATTTGCTGAAGAACCCGGCGGTCGGCGGCAGTCCGATCATGGAGATCGCCGCGATGCTGAACGCTGCGGAGGTCCAGGGCAGAACTCGCCCCACCCCGTGATCGAGTTTCGGGATACTGCTGTGGCCGAGCCGCAGGCGAAAACTTCCGCTGACCAGGAACAAACAGGCCTTCATGAAGGCGTGGTTGATGACATGCAGGACCGCGCCAATGAATCCGAGCGGCGATGCCAGTCCGATTCCCAGGGCGATATAGCCGACCTGCGCCACGCTGCTGTATGCCAGCATGCGCTTCATCTCCTTCTGGGTTATCGCCATGACCGAGGCCCAGATTATCCCAACAGCGCCAAGATAGCCTACGACATCGGTCAGGTGGATATCGTGTCGCACGTATTCGGGATCCGCCATGAAGAAGAGGACTCGCAGCAATATGTAAGCCGCCACCTTGGTCCCGATAGGAGCAATCAAAGCGGTCGCCGTCGACGAGGCGTGCGTGTATGCATCGGGCAGCCACGCATGCATGGGGAACAACGCCATTTTGAGCCCAACGCCCACTACGATAAGCGCCATGCCAAGCATGATCGGTGTCGTCGGCTGGCTCACAAGCAGGACACGCGCAATGTCCGCCATGTTGAGTGTCCCGGTGCTGATGAAGATGAACGCCACTCCCAGAAGGAAGAAAGCCGCGCCCAACGTGCCGAGGGTGAGATAGCGAAAGGCCGAGACCGGGGCACGCTTGTCGCCGATTGCCACCAGGCCATAGCCGCTGAGCGCACCGATCTCGAGAAAGACATAGAGGTTGAACAGATCGCCGGTCATCACCATTCCGCTCAAGCCGCCCACCAGGAACATGGCGAGGCTGTAGAAGGGTACTTCCTTCCGGGGTGTCTCATGCTGGACACTGTGCCTGCCGTACACCATGACGAGCAGCGTAATCCCTGACAGGAGCACGCAGAAGAATCCGGCCAGCGGATCAAGATACAACTCAATACCCAGCGGCGGCATCCATCCCGCGAGATGATAGCTTATCGGGCCGTCTGCCAGGACGGCCTGCAAGCCCCGTACGGAGAAAAACAGGGCCGCTGCCGATCCGACAATCGCCGTGACATACGCCAGTGGCCGACTGATTACGCCCAGCAGAAGCGCCAGCATGGCACTCACAAGAAAGGCCAGCGGAATGAAGACAGGAGCCTCGGCGCCGATCACTTCATACGCTCCAGCAGCGACGGTTCATCGAGGGTCTGGTACTCGCGATAGATTGCGATAGCCAGAGCGAAGGAGACTCCCAGTGTAATGACCGCCACGACAATGGCCGTAAGCATCAGCGTGTGCGGCAGCGGATTGAAATACAGGTCGGGGTTGTCGACCCCGATGCGTTCGTTCAGTACGGTTACGCCGGCGCCCTCCTTGAAGGCGCTGACAAGCCAGAACATGATGGTCGAGATCTGGACCATGGACATGCCCAGGATCTTCTTCATCAGGTTCCGCTTCACCATCATGCCGTACAGACCGATCGTGAACAGCAGCGCCAGGAAGATGTAGGCGTAGTATCCCTCAATGAACTCCAGCATAGTCAGCACCCCAGCAGTTCATCGTAGATGGCTACCAGGGTGAATGTCACCGTGACGGTTACCCCGACTTCAACCAGCAGGATACCAAAGTACCGGAGATACTCCGGAGCCAGCCCGGGAATCGGCAGGAGATGATAGTCGAGGAAGTTTCCGCCCATGATGACGGCTGACAGACCCACGGCAACAAACAGGAGAGCCCCGATCGCGCTCGCACGCAACGTCAACCTGTGCGGCATGACGATCTGGCTCAACCGCACGCCCAGCGACAGACGCAGCAACAAGAAACCCACGGCCAGCAGGACGCCTCCCTGAAAGCCGCCGCCCGGACTGTAGTGGCCATGGAAAAAGACATACAGCCCGATCAGAAGAATGAACGGGGCGATTCCCCGCGCGGTTGCGTGTACGATGAGGCTGTCGGTCGGTTCCTTCAGGCTCTCGTCGAGGCAGTGGTCTTTCGGGTCATGCTCGGGGAATTCGCTCATGGTTTCCTCCGCCTGACATTGAGAATATAGAAGCAGGCAATGCCGCCGATGAGCACCACTATCGTCTCGCCCAGCGTATCGAGACTTCGATAGTCACCAAGAATCACTGTGACCATGTTCGGTGTCTTGGCGTCTTTGTAGGCATTCTGAATGTAGTACGTTCCGGCCACCGGCGTGCCTGCCGCATTGGTCCTGCGGTGCACCGGTGAACTGACATCGCCGCGTGGCGGGAGCTTGACGACAGCAGTCATCAGGACCCCGAAGAAGGCCACCAACACAATATAGCGCAGCGCTTTCAATCCTGACTCCTTCTTGACGTCCTGCGAATGGCAACAATACTGAGCAACCCCACCGCTCCTGCGCCCACAACCGCTTCAGTGAAAGCTACATCTACCGCCCCCAGGGAGACCATGATGGCTGCGGTGATAAAGCTGAAAACATTCAAGGTCACTACCGCCACCAGCAGGTCGCGCACACCCAGGGTGAGGAGGGCTGCTGTCAGCAGGATCAAAAACAGAGTAAACTCAATCATCCAGTCCATGCAAACCTACCGTGACTTCTGATGGTCCCGATCACGACCGTACCATGGCTTCAACCCGAGCAGCATCGCGCGACGGGCCAGCTGATGCGAAGAGACGGGACTTGTTATGGCAACAAAGACAACGATCAACAACAGCTTGGCGGCATCAATCGAAATCCCCTCGTAGACCGCAAGACCGCCCACGAACATCAGGATACCGAGCGTGTCAACCTTCCCGGACGCGTGGGCCCGCGTGTAGAAGTCGGGCAGCCGATTGATCCCGATACTGCCGATGAGCATGAAGACCGTTCCGCCCAGAATCAGGAAAACGGTCACGGCATTCTGCAGTATGATCACTGAGCCCCCCCTTCGCCGCGGCGGAAGTACTTGCCGATGACTATCACACCGACAAAATTCAACGTGGCGTACCCCAGCGAAATGTCAATAAACAGGTCCATCCGATCGAAGAGCAGACCGAACAACAGGATCAGGGTCAGTGTCTTGGACCCGACAGCAGCAGCGCCGAGCAGGCGGTCGAACACGGTCGGGCCCTTGTAGACACGGTAAAAGGGTATCAAGAGCGCGATACACAGGATTAGAGCGATCGAAACGAAAAAGGTGTCCATCGTGTCCCTTAACCTTCTATGCGCAGTTCAGAACATCTCGCGTCGGCGTCACTGTCCGGCACGTACAACCTCGAGACCCGGGCGCCCATCTCACCATCGAAAGGTTCGTCCCCGATATCACGAGTCAGGGCATGGACGGTGAATCGGTCCCCAACGATCGCCAGGGTGAGCGTGCCCGGAGTCAGCGTGATGGAATTGCCGAGTATGACTTTGGCAATGGCGTTTGGCTGCTTCGACGTGAAGTGGACGATCACGGGATCGATCGGCAACCTGGGGTGGATAATGAGGTACACCACGTAGACGCCAGACTTGATCATCTGCCACAACAACCAGAGCAAGTACAGCCCGAGGCGGAGGATACTGATTTGTGGAGTTTCGTGGGCGGTGTCATCGGACCAGTGCAGCCTTCTGAGACGACTACTCAACCAGAGGACCAGCGCCGTGGAAACCGCACCCCAGAAGAGATAGGCGGACTCAAACTTGCCGCTTACCAGCAACCATACCGCTGCCAGAAGCACGCCCTGGATTATCAGGCCGCGATATCCAAGCTTGGGTGATGACGTTTGCTGGGCCATAGGATCCTATTCGATTACCAGAACTGATCTTGCCGCTCTCGGAGAACCGCCTGTTGTTATGCTAACGCCGTGTGGGCATATCTGGTTCTGCTACTTGCTGCCACCATCAGTACTTTCGACCACTGAGCCCGCGAATTGCCCCGGCGTGAGCACAGCAGCTACCCGTAGGCCCGCGTGCAGTCGGGCGCACCCAGCCTCGAGGGTGCGGCGACTGGATTCGGGGCACACCGTTTAAGCACTGTGGCGCCGGGCGCGCTCGGGGGTCGAACCATTTAAAATGCCGTATTCCGCCTTTCGTTCCCGAAAAAGGTATAGCGCAGATACGCTCACTTGCGTAACCGATGTTGCCTGAAATTGTAGTTAGAGGAAGTCAGCGCGTCAAGTTCAACACGAGTATGCCCGACCTGCCTGCGAGGTGTGCGGGGGGCTCGAAGTTGGCATAACTCGTTACAGAGCGAACAATTAGACCGGACCCTACGGGGCCAACCTGGCCTCGGCCCTGGGCATGGAAATGTCAGTTGTTTATGGTGGAGGTGGGGACAAACCCCATAAGCTCTTGGTGGCACAAGGACTTACGCCCTATTGTGACCACTTTTTCCAGTGACCAGGCAGCAAGAAGGTGACTAGGAAGACGTCGACGGGTGACCATTGCGTTTATAGCACAGATTACCGATATTCCAGCCAAGGTGATTCTGAGATGATGTCATTGATCCGCATACGGCAATCCAACCTGGCCGGTCTCTTGGTATGGCTCGCTGCGGCCTGGCTGTTTTTCGTTGTAATCGAGATAGATCACTTTCACAACGGAAACGGTCTGGCCAGATATGACGCATGCGTCGACCCCTACTGCCACGAAGAACGCCCAAACGACAACCATCATTCCTCGGTAAGTCTAATCCTCCCATCTCAGGTTGTAAGTGAACAGGATACCGACTGTGCCGCTTGCCGTCTCTGGACAATCCTTTCTTCGACTGACTTCGTCAATCCAGAGTTTGTACGACACGACTACCAGATCTCGCAGTTCATCTCATCCGAAGCAGCGGTGGGACCGGTCGCGGCCCTGATAGTCTGCTTGGGGCGCTCTCCGCCAGTCTTTTCTTAGCCACACTTTCAAACAGCCCTTCGATTAGTCAGTCTGATCCCAAGGGATATCCGGCGAAGCCCTACGTGCCTTGACGACTCGCTTGTGCCGCCTCAAGTCACGTTGTGTGCATTGCGTTGATCTCACTAAGAAAGGTATAGCATGTCTATATTAACATATAGAAGCTCTGGCCGATGGTTTGTGTTGCTCATGATACTGCTGGTGGCAGCGCAATCGGCAGGTGGAGCGGAGAGCATCTCTATTACAGGAGTTGTCACCAATCAAGAGGGACAGCCGCTTGGCAATGCCACAGTGAACGTCCCGTCACTCGACAGGACCGTGCGAACGGACTCGGAAGGTCGCTTCACACTGGAGAATCTACCCCCTTCGCTCATCCGTATTGAAGTACGCCATGTCGGCTATGCGCCGACCTCACTGGAGGTTCACCCCTCTCGGCTCGACGGTAAGCCTGTTACTATTGAACTCAAGGAAAGAGCCGTGGAAATCGGGCAGATTACTGTTACCGGCACTCCTACAGCCGTGGACCCGCTCAGGACACCACAGGATATCCAAGTGCTGGCAGCTGAGGATCTGGCTGCCAACGAAACCGCAGCTCTGGGGAAAGTGCTGGAAGACTTACCAGGTGTATCGAACATCAGCACCGGGCCCCAGGCCGGTAAGCCTGTTATACGGGGGCTGAGCGGCAATCGCATCCGAGTCATGAAGGATGGAGTACCCATGGAACACTACCAGTTTTCGTTCCGGCATCAACCAGTTCTGGACCTGACGCCGGCCGAACGAGTAGAGGTGATTCAGGGTGCGGCCAGTATTCTGTACGGCTCCGATGCACTTGGTGGCGCAGCAAACGTCATCTCTAAACGACTTCCGAGCGGCCAACCAGGTACGTCGTACCTCACGGGGTTGGTGAAAGGGCAGTATTTCTCCAACAATGCGGAACGATCCGGGACCGTTGAGTTGGAGGGAGCGACAGGGCATTTGGGCTATCGTGGCGGCTTGACTACTCGCCGCGCCGACAATTTCTCTACACCAGAAGCACCCACGTTCGCCGAAACCGGCGAGCCCGGTGCGCCGAAGTTCACCGGCGAACTCCCATACACCAACTTCGACCAGATCTCGGCCTACGCGATGGCCGGCGTGTCCGGTGAGTTCGGCAATGTCTGGGCCGTTTATGACCGGTACGACAGCGAGCAGAACTATCTACTTGGCGATGGCAATCCAATCGGTCAGAATCTGGAAAACGACAACGTAAAGCTAAAGGGTAATCTCATCCTCGGTCCCGAACTTGTCCTGAAACCCACGCTCGCCTATCAACGCAATGTCCGTCAGGCGAAAGAGGGTGTCAGCTTCGAGCAGAATCCCGAGTGGGCGGTTGATATGGTGCGATCGGTCTATGCCGCACGACTGGACCTTTCGCACAGCAACATAGCGGGCCTGAGCGGGACGGCCGGAATCGACCTGAACGTTCAGGATCAGGAGACTCTGGCCTCGGGGCTGTTACCGAACGCAGATATCTTCGGGATCGGTGTGTATGCATTTGAGGAATACACCTCTCAACGTATGACGATCAACGGCGGCTTAAGATTCGATTACCGTGAACACGAGGCTGAAGCTAATCCAGCGATGAATTTGCCCGATACTGCCGCCGGCGAGACGGCGGATGTCCTGAGCCAGGACTATACCGTACTGACGGGATCTGCCGGTATCAGCTTTCGACTTACGGATTTCCTGACCGCCGCGTCAAACCTGGCGGTTGGCTTCCGCGCTCCCGACCTCTTCGAGCTGCACGCCAACGGCATCCACGGCGGCGTGCAAGCCTTTCAGGTGGGCGATCCATACCTCGATCCGGAGCGGAGTTACAATATCGACGGCGGCCTGCGGCTTCAGACCGCTGTTGCCCTTGTCCGGGCAACTGTCTATCACAACCGGATTGACAACTACATATTCCTGCGCAATACGGGAAGGGACACAACCATCGGCTCCACTGCGCTTCCGATTCTGCAAGCCGACCAGACCGACGGTACTATAACCGGCCTTGAGATTTCGGGAAAGATCGATGCGCTATCATGGCTGCGGCTCAGCGCAGCATATGC
>WJKG01000113.1 GCA_014729205.1 candidate division GN15 bacterium
CAGCCGACAAGGGCCATAAGGACTCACCATACTACCACTACCTGGACATCATGGGCGGTGGGCACTTTAAGAATGTGCCCGAATTGGTAGAAACACTGGCACTTAAGGCACCCGATGCTATCCGCTGGCTGGAAAGCCTGGGTTGCAACTTCTCGAAGTGGCCCGATGGTACCATGAAGACTATTCACGGTGGTGGTACCTCTCGCAAGCGTATGCACTTCGCCGCAGATATTACCGGCGCTGAGATGATGCGTACTGTTCGCGATGAAGCCCGCAACCGCATCGCTGATATTCAAGTTATCGAGTTCTCGCCGGCGGTGGAGCTCATTCTCAATGAGCATGGTCACTGTGGCGGCGCCGTCCTGTACAACATGGAGACCGAAGAGTACCTGATCATCAAGGCCAAGAGCGTTGTCATGGCTACCGGTGGATGTGGCAGACTGCACATCCAGGGCTTCATGACAACCAACCACTACGGAGCCACCGCCGACGGTATCGTGATGGGCTACCGGGCTGGATTGGGTATCTGTTTCCTGCACACGGTACAGTATCACCCGACCGGTATCGTTTTCCCGGAGCAGGCCGAGGGTATCCTGATTACCGAGAAATTCCGTGGCTCAGGAGCCAACCTGGTCAATATCGATGGTGAGCAGTTTGTCAACGAACGCGAACCTCGCGATGTTGAGGCGGCGGCGATTATCAAGGAGTGTATCGAAAAGGGCAAGGGCGTTCCCACGCCGACTGGCAAGCTGGGCATCTGGCTCGACTCGCCCATGATCGACATGCTCCAGGGTGAAGGCACGGTCGAGAAGGAGTTCCCGGGGAAGCACATTCTCTATGAGCGTTTCGGGATCGATATCGCCAAGGAGCCGATGTTGATCTATCCGACCCTGCACTACCAGAATGGTGGGCTGGACTTCAAGAGCACCGGTGAAACCGATATCCCGGGCCTGTTCGTTGCCGGTGAGGTTGGTGGTGGTATTCACGGCGAGAACCGCCTCATGGGTAACTCGCTGCTGGATATCATGGTCTACGGTCGCATTGCGGGCAAGGCCGCTGGCGAATATTCCCGTGACAAGGCTCAGGATGGGAAACTTAGCCTGGATCACGTCGTGAAGTACAACAAAGAAATCCAGGACGCTGGAGTCGAGGGAGACCGGGTGTCGCCCATGATTCTCCCAGACTATACCGACCCACGGACTCGTGAGAAGCAACTCACGACGCACTATGTGGGTACGCTGAGATAGCCTACAACGCGGAGCACCATTGACCCGACAACAATAGCGGGATCGGCCAAAAGGCCGGTCCCGCTTTGCCTTTAGACCAGAAGAAAAACCTTGTTTGCCCCGAGGCAATGCCGTATCTACGGGTCGAAACCCGGATTCTCCGATTCTAAGAACGCAACAGATCTCGGAACTATAGATAATCCAGACCATACAAAAGAAAACGTCGCAAGCTAACTGATAACTATTTGAAGGAGCCGTATTTATGAGATTCCTGTCACGAGCCGCTTTGGCTGCCGTCTGCCTGCTCATCGTCTTTTCGATATCGGCGCAGGCCGGTGTTGTCATGAAAGTGAAGAGCGTCACCGAGGCGCACAAGCTCTCGCTGCCGGGCCAGCCCGAGCCGAGACAAGTACCCGAGACACAGACCGTCCACACTTACTATTTCGCGGATGGTAGTGTCCGTGCTGATTTGGGCGACACCCTTTCAATGACATACCAGACCGGCGGCGATGCCGTCGCTATGATGCGTCACAACCCAAAGACCTGGACGGCCATGCCGATGAAGGGTTCTCTGGATTCACTGGCCCGACAGCTCGAAGAGACGAGGGGCAAACAGGCCGCCGAGCAGATGAAGAAGGTGATGGAATCAACATTCCGTCTCACGGCCGAAGTCGAGCCCACTGATGAAACCAAAGAGATCAAGGGCTATGAGTGCAAGAAATACAATGTCACTATGAGCATGGGAATGGTCCAGAACAAGATGGAGTGGTGGGTCACCGACGATATCAAGTTTGATCACGAACTCCTGCCGTTTGCCTCATGGTCACAATTGGCCGCATTCCCCGGTTTCGCCGAG
Source organism: candidate division GN15 bacterium (assembly GCA_014729205.1). Lineage (GTDB taxonomy): Bacteria > Zixibacteria > MSB-5A5 > GN15 > FEB-12 > WJKG01. The sequence goes on from WJKG01000113.1 coordinate 2,083, forward strand.
GCCACGGCTGAGCTCGCGAAGATCAACGGAATGACCGTACAGGGTACCAACAAGACACTCATGGGTGCCGATACGATCGTCACGCATACCCAGTTGCTTGAGGTCAATGAGACCGATATCCCGCCGAGTCAATTCAAGGTACCGGAGCAGTACGAGCGCCAGCCCTTCGAGCTGGGTGGCGGCTACAATCGCTAGAGCAGCCTGAGGAGGTTCTCTAAATCAATGAACGCGGAGCGAAGAGAGATATCTTCGCTCCGCGCTTTTTTGTGTGCGTGATAGTAGGCCCGTCGGGGCGAGAATCATCGAATGATCATGAAGGTGCCGATCTGGGTACCGTAGTCTGATTCTACCACAAAGTAGTACAAACCGCTGGTCACTGTCTCGTTGTTCTTGTTAATCATGTCCCAGCGGGCAACGCTGGCTGTTCCGGATCCCTCCGGTTCGTTGTGAGGAATCTCCTTGATGAGGTCACCGTCGAGCGACCAGAGCGTCACCGTGCACTTCCTTGGAATGTTCGCAATGTAAATCGACCTCGTTCGTTCCTGCCACAGGTCAGTGCCTACGCCCTCATAGCCCCGTGCCCGGTAGTCGACGTCCATGCGATACGGATTGGGGTAGACATACGCTTTCAGTTCACCGTCCTTGACAGCTACATCGTCGCCTTGCTCCTGAGCAAAGGCTCGTTCGGCATTGATGCGCGGATCCGACTCTGTCTCTCCCAGGCTTCGAGCTGGGTAACCGTGGTCGAAGGCTGTGACGGAGATGTAATAGGGGATCGTGGACATCACGTTTTCGATGACATACTCGTACTCGTAATAGCGCATGCGGCCATGTTCATCGACATCGGTCGTGTCCAAAGTGGCATCGGGATAGACCTTGCGGATACCATCAGGATCGTCGATGTCGGATTCATTCCAGTGGACGGGCTCGAAGTAGTACAGGTTGCCCGCGTCGCGGACGGGCTCGATCGGTCCCGTCTCCGAGGGGTCGAAATCCTCACCATACATGGCGCGCAATGTTCGTGCATCGACGGGCGGCTCCTGCACCTCAACGTAGTACTCGCTTTCCCAATCGTATTTCCAGCGCTGGTAGTTCTCCTTGTCCCAGGAGCGAAGCATTGTATAGCCGTTACGATCATCCTCATACCGCGCAATATACACACGATACCCTTCGAAATCGCGGGTAGCTGTGAACGGATCGAATGAGGTCTCGGTCTCCCTGCCGTTCCATCGGACAATGATCCTGTTCTGTCTTGTATCCAGCCTAATGTCCGGAGGCGGCGGTGGCTTGGGTTGTCCCCAATCAGGAACGCCGTCACCCTTATAGAAAGCCTGGATTGAGTCCCCGGTTAGCGTATCCGTGAAGAACACGTACTGCCCTGAGTCTCCATCGCGATCGCTGTCGACGCCGGGGTTGTCGAAAATCGTGCGAGCCCATCGGTACGTCTGTACAACGTTGCTGAAGTCGAGCTGATCAACGAAATTCCAGGGGGAGTAGGTGCGATACGTCCGGCCAAAAGCGAACTGGTCGTGGTGGACCCGCTCTCCAATGAACGACACCACCCAGAATTTCCGACTGCTCCCCGGATAGAGATTTGTCGGTCCCATCGAGTAAACGAAGTTCGGATAATAGCCATTGGCGATGTCACCGGGATTCAACTCAAACGGCGGCAGGAAACCGGGGTTGTGCACTGCTGCCAGATAGCCGGAGTAGTCTATCTCAGGATTGGCCATCAGGAAGTACTTATTGTTGTCACCATACGGATAGCCGATCTGACCATGAAAGTAACGTATTCCCGAGGGGTCATAGGTCAGTCTCCGGGGACCCCAGCTGTAACGGTAGTTGGGCCAGACGAACCAGTTGAAGTGGCGTTTGTCAGCGCCGATCGGGGTTTTGATGGCAGCTACGCAATAGGCATTGTCGGTGCGCATCAAATGCCACGGCCGGAAACCCGCTCGACCGTCATTATCCAGAATCCAGGCGATGTTGACAGTGTCCTTGCCCTCGGCACCCTCGTAGAGGTGGTCATAGGTGTGGATAAACCCGGGTACGTCATCCTGAGGGTTGCCGCCACTGGGTAGCTCACCCGTGGCGTAGATCATGCCGGTGTGATAGATGCCCAGATACATATCACGGATTATTTTGTCGCCTACGTTCTCGATGTCGTACTCGATGATGATGAAATTCCGGGCGTGTTCGGCCTTCCAGGATCGACTGGTCTGCGTCACCTTGATACCGAGTGGTTTGTGGTAGCGGCGGTCATAGTGGTTGTATGACAACCCATCAAGATAGGCAAAGGTGTCGCTGTAGGCACAGATGAACTCCTGATCGGCGACCGCATCGGGGTGATAGTACGATGACTTTGGATCGTTGGACCGGATCTCATATTCCGGAAGCGTGCTGTAGTCGGGGTACATTTCCGTACGGGTGCCGTAGTAGCTGTAGTGGTCTATACAGGGGGAAGTGGACACGAGTGTGTCCTTTCCGTCAACGATACCGCCAATCCAGATTCCCTCCCAGTTGCCATAGTAGCGACGCATTCGCTTCGGATATTGGAAGTTCGGAGCCGGGAGACCGTAGTAGGTTGTATCCGCGAAGTCGTAAAAATTCCCGATAATCCCGTTATTGTTGAAGGTATTGAAGAAATCTCCGGCATCATGAATGCGGTATCGTATCTCGGGCCGATCAGCCGTCGAAAGATCGGGCGGGCGATCAATGCGCGTGGTATCGATAGAATACGGCGGATATTTGGGATCTCGAAGTTCCTGAGCGGACACCTCCACAAACGCCACGAAACTGGAGACACTCAGGACTAGAAATGTAAAAACGGCCAACAAAACTCGGCCGACGGCAGAAACGCTGCTGCTCATCTACGTAACTCTCTCTCCTCAGCCGGCCGCTTTGAATCGGTTGCAATGAAACGGCATTACAGCGATCCAACGGACATCCTAACCAGGCACGGCAACAATATAGTAACGTACGAATCAAACGGAAGTTTAATGCACAACGGAGATTTGGTTTTTTTCTTTTTGGCACGTCAGAAGCGCTATCGTCTATAGACTTGGAGAAGGTTTCGATTAGTCACGGTGGAACCTCAGAGAGGGAATAGAGGGCCGTTATTTGACGCTGTCCTGCTTCGCCAATAACCCAATCTGAAGTCGTTTTCTGGGCTGGCGTTCTCTTATCCTGGTATGGTTGATAGGCGGTTCGGTGTGCAGCGGTTCGGCCGATCCCAATGCGCAGCGGCGGGCATCGAAACGCACATCGACATGCGCTCGGTCCGAGGGCTGGACCAGCACGGCGCGATTGCGGGCTATGGCTATCCAGTCCTCAGCGGCTATGTCCTGCGTCACGATAACGGTGGAGCAATATATGGGCACAGCCAGATCATCACAATGAGCCAGCTTATCGATCAGGCGATGCATCAGCATCAGGCCGCCGGAGTCACCGGTTGAGGTTAGAACGGCCACAGCGTTCTCGGGCACAACGGTTAGAAGATTGTCGGGCTTCAGCTTGAACTGGCTGACGAGCGAGGCAGCAATATGATGCAGCAGATTGGAGCGCTCTTGATCGTCGTGTTCCAGACCATACTCAGATTCGGCACTGGTCCAGCATGGTGATATCATCGAAAAGGCCAGCCTGTCATTGATTCTTGAGCTACTGTTCATCCGATCCTTCAAGAAGGCGGCAAGCTGGCGATGACCATCCCACAGTGGTATGGCAACACGGAACGTATTGCCTTGTCGGGGTTCACTTTGTAGTGCTACCTGACCATCGTGTCGTTCCAGTATGGCCTGGGCAATGGCCAGTTCCAGTCCGGTCCGCAATCTGCTCTGGCCGGAGCGGGCCGCAACGGCTCCAAACCTGTCGAACACTTTCCGCTGCTCGGCATATGTCATGGCCGGTCCGTCGGACGTAACTTCAACAACCAACTCCTGTTCTTCCACTTTCGAGGCCAGGCTGATCTTTCCACCTCGCGGTGTGAGGGCAAAGACCGCCTCAATCAGATTCTGAAGACTCTGCGTCAGCAGTTCCGAGTCGCAAAGTACGAAGATATCATCCTCGAGTTGACCAACCGTCAGCTTACGACCTTCAGCCGGTAGTGATTCAACGATTCGTTTGACAGTGGTGTCCAGCAAGGTCCTGGCGCGTGCCCGATACCGGCGCACCGGATGATTTCCGGTCTCCAGTCCCTGTAGCTGAAAGACGTCGCCGATGAGTAACTCCAACAGGTCGCAGTTTCTGGAGACACTGTCCAGATATCCCTTTTGCGTTGCCGTGATGCTATCAACTGTCTCCTCACTCATTACACTCATGAACTGCCGAATAATGTTGAGAGGCTGCTGAATCTCGTTGGAAGCTTCGCTGAGCAGTTCAGATCTGAGTGAGTCCAGCGAGCGCAGTCTGGCGTTGGCCTTGGTCAATTGACGGCTCTGAGTCTGGATGTCTTCGCGCAGACGGGCTAGTTCACAGTTGTCCCCGTGCTTTTCCAGGGCACGCTTAAGCAATTCAGGAAGCAGATCGGCGAAGGAATCATCTTTGACTATATAGTCGTAAGCGCCTCTGCGCAGCATTTCAACTGCGGTCATGGAATCATCGAGCGAAGCCATCACGATTACCGGGGAATCACCGCGTGTCCAATCGACTACGGGTATGATGTTCCCATCGGGTAGATTGTAGTCCGCCAAAACGGCGCAGTAGTTCCGGGTGGCGATCAGGCTCAGAGCGGTTTCGACCGTACCGGCCGTGTCTATCAGCCAGTGCTCGCTATCGGCCAGAATTGTACGTGCACAGTAGTCCTCGTCTGGATCGGCTTGAACGATCAGTATCGTGTGGCGCGATGAATCGCCCCGATGATCACGGTGCTCCGGTATGGCTTCACTGAATCGAGTCATGTTCGGCCTCACTTGACATTGCCATTTCGAGAGTATGCTCTTCGGAACGTCTTGCCGTCGGAACCTCGGCGGTTTGGGACCAATACATGTTAAGTTCTGTTAGTTTGACTATAAAGTCCTGGAGGATCCGTGGCTTCCTGAAGAAACTTGCGGCTCCCAGTTCATAGGCCCGACAGACCATATGTGGAGTACAATCATCAGCAAGCACCACCACAGGGATGCCCCGCGAGCGGGGATGCTGGCGTAGCTGCTTCAGGCACTCCATCCCGGACATACCGGGCAGGGATGTATCAAGGAAAACTATATCAGGCAATTCTCGTTGGGGAGAGAGGCCCTTGGGCAATCCCTGCGTGATATACTCGAGTCCTGACTCGCCAGTCGTAACCCGAACAACCAGACACTGGTCGAATATTTCACAGAAAGACTCCGTGATGAGGGCCGCGGTCTCATCGTCGTCCTCAATCAGAAGCATGATCTTCGAGTTGTCCTTCATACGTCCCTTCCTCATGATTATTGCGTCTTCACCTTCAGGATATCGGCGACGCCCAGACGGGGTTGATTATGGGCGCCTCTCTACACCTCGAAGTAACCGACGTAACAACTGAAACGACAAAAGCTTACAAATAGAGATCGATGCTGCGCAATTACAGATCAAAGTGGAATCTGTGTTTTTCCTGTACAGCGCTGCAAAGGGGTGCCAAACAACTGGCTGATACCCAAGGCAGTAGACGAGCTTCCTCACAGTCTGACAATGTGCTCTGGTTGAGAGTCCTGCCTCTTCAGGATCAAAGACCAATGACTGCAAGAACGTCACTGAATTCTATAGAAATCATGCCGATGATACTGCATAGAAGGGGATGAGTTTTGGAAGGGCGGTTTCTGCCTGTTTCTGATCCCACATCATATTATCAGCAAGGAAGCACAACTGCCATAGAGGAGCCATCTCTAACAGGGATGCAACGAAGAGGGAGAGGACACTGTCATGCTCAAGAATCTCAGAATCAACACCAAGCTAATAGCGGTGTTCCTGCTCATAGGCATCTTGCCGGCAGGTATCATTGGCCTCATTAGCGTAAACAACTCCTCCAATGCCCTGGAGGAAAAAGCCTTCGACCAGTTAGTGTCTTTGCGAGACGTCAAGAAAGGCCAGGTAGAAAACTACTTCGGTGAGCGACTGGGCGATGTTTCCGTCCTGTCGACTAATCCCACGGTTATCGAGGCGATGGAGGCATATGCCGAGGCGTATGAAAGCGGCGTGGAGAGCTCTGTCTATCAGGAGGTCGACGCTACTTACTCGCCGTGGCTGACTCAGTATGAGAA
>WJKG01000114.1 GCA_014729205.1 candidate division GN15 bacterium
CCCATGTATCACCCTTGATGAGGATTTGATTCAGATGTACTGACACGGTCGGCTGTGCAGAAAACAGCCCATGAGCAAGTTCGATACAGGCAGGGTTGCCAATGGGGGCAGTGTGGGGTCGGTAAGTCATTGATGGACAGTCAGTTCACTTGACCGTATCAGTGGCACGAAAGGTGCTTAACACTATCTAAGGTCAAGTGAGCGACAAAGACGACGACATCTTTCCGGCAGAGGGCTTTGTGCCGGAGATGTCGCATGCGAGGAAAGCGGCGAAAAAGACCAGCGCGAATGGCAATCTTTAGTTGAATTTCGGGCAAAAACGGCTTGTATTCGGCACCAGAAGTGTCTTAATATTCGCCTCGATCCATCCGATTACTACAACTAGAGACACTCGCGAACGACTTTCACTGCCGCTACAGCCACTTGGGAGGTCAAGGGATGATCGGGACAGGCAAAGACCGCCGGAAACGCGCGCTCGGCCCGGTGACGGGATCGCTGGTATCGATTCTGTTTGGGGCGGTGCTGCTAATGGCGGCTTCTACAACTCACGCTGGACTCACCGTGTCCTATATCGCCGACAATGAGGTTCGGCTGCAGTGGTTGTCACCGGGTGATGATTCCACGCTCGGTACCGCGGCGCAATACGATATACGCTACAGTACAGACTCAATCACCAGCACCAATTGGGATGATTGTATAACCGTAGACAATGAGCCCGCACCACAGGTTTGCAGCACCCTGCAAAGCTACACAGTGCAGGGGCTTAACTCCGGAACCAGGTACTACTTCGCGCTGAAGACAGCCGATGAGATTCCAAACTGGTCGGTCCTGTCGAACGTGGTTTCGGCCACGACCACCGGAGGTGAGCCTCCGGTCGACGATGTACCGCCCTCACCGGTTGCAGCCCTGACCATCTACGCTACCAGCGATACAAGCATCTCGCTGCGCTGGACTGTCACCGGAGATGACGGTGTCTCCGGACAGGCTTCGGTGTACGACATTCGCTACCGCGAGGATTCGATTACAACTGCCAATTGGGCTTCCGCGACTCAGGTACAAGACGAGCCATCTCCCCTGCTGCCAGGCAATGCCCAGGTGTTCGAGATTACCGGCTTGGAGTCATCAACGAAGTACTACTTCGCGATCAAGATCGGTGACGAGATTCCAAACTGGTCGGCTATGTCCACGGTAGTAAATGCTACCACGGCAGCCGAACCGCCTCCCCCGGACACTGAACCACCGACTACGATTGCGGATCTCTCAGTGGTGGATTCGTCCAAGAACTCGGTGACGCTCTCCTGGACGGCCCCGGGCGACGATCAGATGAACGGATATGCGTCCACCTATGAAATCCGCTATCACACGAGCCCGATAAATACCTCGAACTGGAGTTCATCCGCGCGGGTCAATGATCCCCCGGTTCCGGCAGAAGCCGAAACGCTCGAGCGGTTCTCCATAGGCGGGCTGAATGCCAATATACGGTATTACTTTGCCATTCGCACTGCCGACGAAGTCCCGAACTGGTCAGATATCTCCAACAGCCCCAGTGCCACAACCGCCAACGCGGCACCAACGGTGCCAACGCCGATAGGCCCGCTCACCGGAGACACCATCAATGTCGGCGAAGACGTAGTTTTGAGCGTGTATAATTCTCAGGACGCCGACGGTGACAATCTGACCTACTCGTTCTGGGTCGCCAGTGATGGTAACTTCAACCAGATCGTTGCCGAGCGAACGAATGTGCCCGGGGGCATTGGGACGACAGAAGTTACTTTCGCAAGCGATCTGTTTGAGGCAGGTGCGGATTACTGGTGGCACTGCCGGGCATCTGATGGCCTGGCGATTTCGGCGATGTCTGCGACTCAGCGATTCCGCTACCGGGATCCATGTGAGCAACCATTAACGACGCCACTGCCTGTCTCCCCAGCAGACTCCAACAACTCGACGACGGTAGTTCCAACGCTTGTCATCACGAACTCGGGTCAGACACCGGACTGTGACATGCTACGCTACTACGAAGTGATGATCTTTGGCGATGCGCTCGGTGTCGAGAGGGTTGTGGTCGACACCGTGATCGAGCAATCCGGTTCTAACACTGAATACACGGTAGTTGACTCCTTGCTGACCGGTCGTTTCTACTGGTGGCGAGTGCGCTGCTTCAATGATGCAGTTGGCTCCGGCTGGAGTTCGTTGGCGGTCTTCCACACCCCCAATAACTGGCCTACCGTACCGGTGCTCCGGGATCCGTCGTCCCAGGACACGGTCACAACGCGTACTCCTGTCCTGACAGCACTTGAGGGTACCGATCCTGACGGCACCCCTCTGAAGTACCAGTTCCAGATTTCGAAGCTGGGCAACTTCTCGACGTTCGATTCCTCCGGATTCGTCTCGCCCAACAATGGGCTGGTTTCCTGGCAGACCCAGGATAATCTGGACAACGGCGCCATGTATTCCTGGCGCGTGCGCGCGTGGGACGGTATTGATTTCTCGCCGTTTAGTGAGGTGGGGACGTTCCTGGTCAACACGGGTGGTATCAACAACCCGCCGGAGTCACCAGTACCAAGCTCTCCCGCACATCGTGCGGAGTTGACTACGGCGATTCCGGAGTTGGTAGTAGACAATGGCTCCGATGAAGACAACGATCCGCTGACCTACCAGTTCGAGGTGTACCGGGTCTACACCAATCAGTTGATCAGTAGCGCTTCCGGTCTGGCGGAAACACCCGAGCAGACCTCGTGGGTGGTGGCCGACTCCCTGCAGGATACAGTCACCTACAAGTGGCGGGCACGCTGCCACGATGGCAAGGAATACTCCAAGTGGAGCGATTACCAGGAGTTTACGCTTCTGCTTCCCTCAGATGACCCCAATGAGCCACCCACCTTGCCCATCCCGATACTACCCACTACCGGCAGCATTGTTCTGGTGCCCCCGGTGCAGCTTCGAGTGAGCAACGCCATCGACCCGGAGGGCGACCCGCTCGTATACGACTTCTGGCTCTACGCCGACTCTGCCATGACTCAGTTGGTGGAAGCTCAGCTCAACGTGCCGGAGCAGATCTCCCAGACCCAGGTCACGCTGTCGTTGAACCCTATCAATGGTCAGCGCTACTGGTGGCGTTGTCGTGCGCGCGACAGTGCGCACCCATCGACAGTACCGATTCAGCCGACCTGGTTCATCTTCAGCAGTATGGCCACTGGTCAGGAGGATTTTATCCCCACTCTGGCGATGCCCGAGGACGGCAGCGACGTCCCCAGCGAGCGCCCGGAACTGTACGCCAAGAACATCGTGGCAGGCGGCAATAACGACTTTTACTACTTCGAGATCGCTCGCGATACGATGTTCATTGAGATGGTGGTTACCTCACCACCGGTTCCAGAACAGGACGACGATGACTATACTCGCTGGAAGGTGAACGGAGACCTACCGGCCGGTGTCCAGTATTACTGGCGTGCCAGGGCCAATAACAACCCGTATTCAGCCGTTTCCAGCTTCACAATCACGCAGAAGATCCGGGCTTATCCGAATCCGGTCAGCTTCTCCGAGTTCGGCCATGTCACGTTCAACCTGCCCGATGAACCGGTGGACCTGCTGATTCAGACTGTTTCGGGTGAAACGGTACTTGAGAGATCGGGACTCTCCGGCGACTGGACCTGGGATGGACGCAATGGTAACGGTCAGCAGGTAGCTGTCGGTACCTATCTGTGGTTTGCCAGTGTACCCGGTCAGTATGGGAAGATTGTCGTGGTTCCGTAAGCTGCCATCATATCGAAAAGAGCAACCCAGCGGCCGGGAGATTGTTTCCGGCCGCTTTCATATTTCTGCCGCGACTTGCTTACGAACCGAGCTTCGGTTCAAGGCGGCGGAACAAACTACGCTCGGGACTCCTTGAACAACAAAGCGTGACAATGATGTCTATCGATACCACAAGGAGTGACTCAATCATGAGACCAACCGTTCTCTTATACCTGATCTCGCTAACGCTTCTCGGGCTGATTGCCAGCTCGTGTACCAATCAGGAACAAACACGTCTTGATTATGAACTGACCGAGGTGGCAACCAGCGATTACCAGTGGACCGGTATAGCGGTGGCGTCTGACGGTCGTATGTTTGTCAATTTCCCCAACTGGGCGAACCAGGGGCCGCTTTCGGTGGCGGTGCTTGATACCGCTGGCAACGCGATAGCGTATCCCGACCAACGATGGAACGACTGGGCGCCGGACAAGGATCCCGCCGAACATTTCGTCTGCGTGCAGAGTGTGGTGATGGGGGCCGACGGTCACCTGTGGATACTCGATCCGGCCAACCCGAGATTCGAAGGGGTGATTGAGAATGGCCCGAAGCTGCTGAAGGTAGACCTGCAAACCGACAGCATCATCGCCCGATACTACCTCAGCGCTCCCACGATCCGACCCAACAGCTACTTGAACGATGTGCGGATCGATACCACCAACGACGTAGCATACATTACTGACTCTGGTGAGGGGGCGCTGATCGTACTGGACTTGAACGATGGGAGCGCCCGTCGGTTACTCGACCAGCACCCCTCGACACAGGCAGACACGATCACGCTGATGATCGGCGGCAGGCCATGGCTTCGGCCCGATGGCAGCAAACCGCAGGTGCACGCCGACGGCATCGCACTGGATCTGGATGAGGACTGGGTTTACTTTCAGGCGCTGTCATCGCGGACCATGTACCGAATCGGCACCAACTTCCTCGCCGATACCGTCATGACTCCCGAAGAGCTTGGCGAAAAGGTGCAGGTGATCGGACAAACCGGAGCTGCCGATGGGCTCTTGTTTGGCAGCGACCGACGAGTGTATATTTCGTCCCTGGAACGAGACGCCATCATGGCGCTGGAAATGGACGGCGAGGTAGTGATGATGGTTCAGGATACCCTGCTGGCCTGGCCGGACAGCTTCGCCGAAGGACCCGATGGTGCTCTGTATGTAACCTGCTCGCAGATTCACCTGGGTCCAGACCCGGGGCGTCCGTACCGGATCTACAGGGTCACGAGAGCGCAGTAGTAAGCAGATCGAAGGATAAAGGAGCATGACGATGGAGAGCCTCAAGGACAAAGTTGCATTGGTCACCGGCGCCAGTCGCGGGATAGGTGCTGCGACCGCCAAAGCCCTGGCGCGCGAAGGTGCAAGAGTAGTAGTCAACTACTTCAACAGCAAGGACGCCGCCGATGGTGTTGTCAAAGAGATCACCGATGCTGGAGGTGCTGCTCTGGCCGTACAGGCGGACAGCCGCAAGAAGGATGAAGTCGATGCTATGGCCGAGGAGGCCACGAAGGAGTTCGGCCCGGTGGATCTGCTGGTGGCCAATGCCGGCATGAATGTGCCATTCAAGCTCTTCGCTGATATGAGCTACGATGAGTTCCGCACCAAGGTGATGGGCGAAATGGACTGCTTCTTCTTCCCGATCAAAGCCGTTCTGCCGGGTATGATTGAGCGCAAGAGCGGGTGTATCGTGGGCATCAGCAGTACCCTCTCCCGCTATGCCTCACCGAACTTCAGTGCTCACACGACAGCCAAGTCGGCAGTTGACGGGCTTATGAAATCG
>WJKG01000010.1 GCA_014729205.1 candidate division GN15 bacterium
CACAAGTGTGGCCACGACGGCCACATGACCATCCTCACCGGGGTCGCACAACGACTCCAAGAGCAGCGTCCCAGGCGTGGCAGTATTGTGCTGCTTTTCCAGCCGGCTGAGGAGACCGGAGAGGGGGCAGAGTGGGTCATCAATGATCCAGCCTTCGCCAAGCTGAAGCCGGACTTCGCTATTGCTCTACACAACTTGCCGAGTTTCCCGCTCGGTCAGGTAATTATCCGACAGGGAGTGTTCGCATCTGCCTCGGCAGGGATGATAATAGAGCTTCGCGGTGCCACCTCTCACGCTGCAGAACCACATCGGGGGCGAAGCCCGGCACTTGCCGTCGCGGAACTCATCCAGGCCATAAGTGCGGCCCCTCAATACTTCGCCGCGCTGCACGAAGCGGCCAAGGCAACCATCATTCACGCTCGTGTCGGACAGGTAGCCTTTGGTACGTCGCCAGGGGAGGGTACGGTGATGACGACACTGCGGGCGTATGCCAATGAGACCATGGACAACCTGCAGCAGCGTATCAGTGCGTTGGCCAAGGGAATCGCCACAGCACATCAATTGACAGCTTCTGTGAGAACAACAGAAGAGTTTCCGGTGACCGAGAATGATGAGACCGTTGCACGCATAATCGAGCAGGCCGCCGGAGAGCTCGGGCTTTCGGTCTATCGGCCTGAAGTGCCTTTTGCCTGGTCGGAAGACTTCGGGCATTTTACGACTGCCTGCCCGGGAGCGCTGTTTGGCCTGGGATCCGGTGAGGATCACCCCGCATTGCACAACCCTGACTATGATTTCCCTGATGCCCTCATACCACACGGTGTGAATATGCTCTGGACCACCGCCCATCGACTTCTGGAGAGGTGACGTGTTTGATTCATCCCGCATTGAACTGAGCAAGAGCGCGCTGTCCCGCAACATTCGATTTCTGCGGCAACAAATAGGCAATCATGTCGTTGTTTCGTCGGTCGTCAAAGGCAACGCCTACGGCCATGGTATCACCGCTTTCGTGCCTTTGGCCGAGTCGTGCGGGTTGCGCCACTTCTCGGTGTTCGATGCCAACGAGGCGTACTGGGTCAAACAGGTGCAGAGCAAGGCGGATACGAAGATAATGATCATGGGTTACGCTGACGCCGACGGCTTGGAATGGGCGATCGAGAATGACGTCTCCTTCTGGATTTTCGATATGCCACGACTCGACGAGGCTCTCGCTAAGTCACGACTGGTGGGCAGGCCGGCCAGAGTACACCTTGAACTGGAGACGGGGATGAATCGAACGGGGCTCAAGGTAGATGAGATCCGTCGTGCCGTGGAAGTCATCCGCGACAATCCTGATAACTTCATTGTTGAGGGTATCTGTACGCATTACGCTGGCGCAGAGAGTATTGCCAACTACAAGCGAGTCATGGATCAGAAGGATACTTTCGAGCAACTCTGTGAGCATATTTCCGATCTGGGAATGAGCATTTCCATGCGCCACTCCGCTGCTTCGGCGGCCAGCCTGTCCTATCCCTCTACCCGCATGGATCTCGTGCGAATCGGGATTGCTCAATACGGTTTCTGGCCCAGCAAGGAAACGGAAATGGACTTTCTCCTTCGCAATCAGAAGGAGGATGAGCGCCACAGGCCTGATCCACTGCGACGGGTGCTGCGATGGAGCAGCCGCGTGATGCATGTCAACGTCGTGCCACCGGGCCAGTTCGTGGGATATGGCACGTCATATGTCACCACGCGCCGTCAGAAGATAGCCACTGTACCGGTTGGCTACTCGCACGGGTTTCGTCGCAGCCTGAGTAATCTGGGCCGCGTGTTGATCCGTGGCAAACGAGCCAACGTCATTGGTCTGGTCAATATGAGCATGATGACGGTCGATGTAACCGCCATACCCTCAGTCGAGGTGGGCGATGAAGTAGTGATTATTGGCAAGCAAAATCACTCACGAATCACTGTCGGTTCCTTTACCGATATGGCCAACCTTGTCAATTACGAGATGCTTGTGCGCCTGCCCTCGGATATCCCACGCGTAGTGCACAAGTAGACGCGGTTGGCGAGCTAATCTTGCAAGTCGCTGTATAGCTCCTGTTCGCAATCCGGGCAGATTCCGTGGCTGAACTTCAGCGTCGTGTGCTTCTTGAGATAGTCTTCAATCTGTTCCCACAAGTCCTCGTCGTTTCGGACCTTCTTACAGTGAGAACAAATCGGTAGCAGATGGCGTAGCGTGACCAGCTCTGTAACGTCTTCAAGCGTGACGATGAACACTTCTTCGGCATCATACTCGTACCGCGAGGCTGTTACCCAGAAGTGTACAGCCTGAGTGTATTCATCACGCTGCACAAGTAGTTCTGCTTGGCGACGGAACGGCTTGTCGCCTTCGGCCGCTGACTTGACAGCGTTTCTTATCACGCAGTCGGCACACGGTACACCGGTACCACAGCCCCTCGGAGAGTTGGCATCATTCAGGCAACGAAGCACTTCACCGCAGAGCTTCTTGAGCACCAGACGTGATTCCGGTCCAATTATCTCAACAGACGCCCGATTGTAGTCAAGGATCTGCAGGTTGTCGCTAACCAGGAAAACATAGGCAGGGATGGCATCCATAAACTGCCTGACATTACTGCCAGCAGGAATCAAAGCATGAGTCACAGGCGCACCTCAAACGATCAGATTAGGCCTACACACCGGACCATTCTGGCCCTGTACGCATTGTATACCCATTCTCAGATCAGGGCAATCGCTTTATGGGCTTTTCTTGTTGCCCCTATCCACTGTACCAAAGCTCGTCATTCAGCGGAGGACTTCATCGAAAAAGAGCTTCATATGCGCCCAGGAGCGACGGTCCGCATCGGCATCATATGCCACCCCCGTCGACGGATCATCACCGGAATTCGGGTTGGTGAACGAGTGAACGGCGCCACCGTAAGCGATGAGACGATAGTCAACACCGGCATTGCTCATCTCGTTGCGGAACTCCACAACCTGGTCCCATGGAACATGGGGATCATCGGCGCCATGACATACCAGCACCTGACAGCGGATGTTCTCAGCATCGCCAGGATCCGGTGTATCCAGGTTTCCGTGGAAACTGACAACTCCTTCGAGTCGAGCACCCGACCTGGCCAGTTCCAGGACAGTGCCACCGCCGAAGCAGTAGCCGATCGCTGCGATCCGCGACGTGTCGCACATGGAATTCCGGCGCAGTTCATCCAGTCCGGTGTTAACACGATCCCGCATCAACTGGCGGTCACCCCGGTATTTGCTGGCTTGTTCGGCCGCCTCCTGAGTTGTCTGCGGCCGGATGCCCTTACCGTACATGTCCACCGCGAAGGCCACATAGCCCAGCTCGGCCAGCTGATGGCAACGGCTTCTGGTATAGTCACCAAGACCGGTCCACTCGTGAACGACCAGGACCCCCGGGCGCTTGTCATCCGTGGCGTCATTGTAGGCTACATAGCCCTCAAGGACCACGTCACCATGTTTGTATGCCACACTTTCGCCAGTGATTTCGGCTGATGCCGATGCTACCAGGAACACCATGACTAATGCAATCAGATAGTATCTCATGCTATCTCCTATCATCAGGAATTGATCGGAAGATCTAAGTGCGATCAGGCTGGCGCTTCCGGGCGCTAGTAGGATAGCGTCTCGTCGCCCGATCTCTCTAGGCTAACACAAGACCATACGCTTTAGTTCGATGCATTCGCTCCGTTGCAGAGAATAATCATCGGGTCACCGCTATACAGTGTGTGATTGCCAGACTTCTCGTTTGAGCAAAGCCGGCAGCCTCAGATCGGCTAGTGACTGTCTTTGAAGCTTGCAATGCCAGCGGTCCATTGATTAGTTCGATGTTGTTCGCTACGGCCGGTGGACCGGCGAAGACGCAAGGAGACTCACTGGTGTCGGATTACTATCGCAAGAAGTTGTCTGCTCGGCGCCTGGAACAGGTTTACCAGATTGCCCCGGCTCGTATACAGCAGTACCTGCAAGCGGAGATAGAATGCGTGGTATCGCGCCTGAAGGCCGGTATCACTGTACTCGAACTTGGCTGCGGCTACGGACGAGTGATGCCGGCGCTGGCAGTCAAGGCATCAACAGTGGTGGGAATAGACAACTCATTAGAAAACCTGCTCTATGCCAAACAGTTCCTCTCCAGTTCAAACACATGCTCTGTGGCAGCGATGGATGTGACAGCCCTGGGATTCGCCGATGAGACCTTCGACTGCGTGGTCTGCATCCAGAACGGTCTCTCGGCCTTTCAGATAGATCCTGCTGTCACTATGCGGGAAAGCCTGCGAGTGACTCGACAGGGCGGGCGTTGTATCTTCACCAGCTATGCGAGTGCGATCTGGGAAGCCCGTCTTGAGTGGTTCAAGCTGCAGGCCGAGGTGGGCCTGCTGGGTCGCATTGACTGCAAGAGAACCGGCGATGGTGTTATCGTTTGCGAGGACGGCTTCCGCGCCACCACCATATCGCCACAACAATTCGGCAACCTTGCCCGCGAACTGTCTGTTTCGGCAGTAGTGACTGAAGTTGACGAGTCGAGCGTAGTTTGCGAGGTAATCAAGTGATCCGGCTCTCGCCCAAAACGGCCTTGATCCTGTTCATTGTGCTGGTGGCGTTTGTGATAGCACAGGCAACCTGGTGGGTAGTCTTCATGGCGCAGCTGGTTGACGAGAAAGTCGAGCTTGCCGAGCAGCTAACATCAGATCCAGTAGTTATCGAGCGAATCCATGAGGAAGAGATCGACCGTCAGGTGATGATCGGCCTGGAAGGCCTGGTGTTTCTGCTCGTTCTGGGCGGTGGGCTGTGGATAATCTACTACGCGTACACCCGGCAGCAGGAACTGAATCGTCGCCAGGAGAACTTCCTCATGGCCACAACACATGAACTCAAGACGCCGCTTTCGTCGATCCGTGTGTATCTGGATGCACTCCAAAGCGATCGTGTCCCGGAAGGTCGTAAGGCCGAAGTTATTCCCCGGATCCGCGAAGATGTGCAACGACTTCAGAATCTTGTCGACAAGACGCTGCAGGCCGGACGAATAGGCAGACAGAGCCTGAGCAAGGAACGCCGTGAGACGTTCGATTTCAGTGGCCTGGTGCAAGAGCGCCTCAACGCGCTACTCGAATTACCAAACTCGAAGAGACTTGAGTTGACGCGAGATATCACTCCGTCACTCATGGTTTCCGGAGAGCGTGCCTCGCTGGCAACGGCGATTGACCAGGTCCTTGAGAATGCGCTCAAATACACAAGGCAGGAAACCATAAAAGTACACGTAAAGGTTGAGG
>WJKG01000115.1 GCA_014729205.1 candidate division GN15 bacterium
CCACCACCACGGCCGCCTCCGCGACCCTGACCGCCGCCTTGACCACCGCCACGGCCGCCTCCGCGACCCTGACCGCCCCCCATGCCGCGACCACCACCGCAACCGGGGCCCTGGCCATAGCCGGAACCCCTGCCCGGCATCGGACCGCCCGCATGAGCGTGCTGCCCATGACCACGACAAGCCTTGGCCGGATCGATCTCGCTCAGCCTACCCTCCAGGCAGGCCTCAAGCGCTTCGCCAACCGACGGAGACTCAGCCATGTACACTTTGATGCCCTCGGCAGACAGCGCCTCAATCGCCCGGCGACCCATGCCACCACAGATAATCGCATCGAGCTTGTGGTGCTGGAGCTGATTCATCGGATGACAGGTCCCGTGATCGTGACCAGCATTGCGGTTTTCGAGCACCGTCACCTCATCCGTTCCAGAATTGTAGAGCGTGAAATACGGCGCCGATCCAAAATGCTCATGAACAACGTCCTCTTTTCCGCCCGAACCCTTTGTGGGTACACATAACAGCATCAGATTCCTCCTCGTGCTTACAGTTCACTATTATTGCTTGATTGTTTACGATCGCCTCAATCAGGGCCTTACGGCCCGCCCAGAGCAGCCGCTGTACCGTCCCCCGTGAAATACCCATCCGTCGTCCTGCCTCGGCCTGATCCAGACCCTCAGCATAACACAGGCGAAGAGCCTCGAATTCGTCCACTGAAATGAACACCGGCTCCACCTCCCGCATCGGTATACCATGGGGCCGAAATATCCGGTCAGCATCGAATCGACGACATTGGCGATGTTTCCTCGGTCGGGGCACAGTATCTCCTCCGGTCTTCCGTTATTATGTGCTTATGCACATTATACACATCGGCAGGCCCCGCAGTCAACATTAATCCGCAATTACTCATAAATATCCCGGGTACGGCCAAGAACCACATCGAATGACGGCAATCTGCCTGGCAGCTGTCCTTTTTCGCTGATCGGCCGATAAATCTCCAATGACCAAACAGAGAAATACCCGGCAAGAACGGTTCTCGCAGGTTGAATTATCTTCTTTAAATAGGTATATATAGACCGAGCAACCTTTGGTGATTCCCCATCGATCTTGTCAGCAGCAGCTCTTTCATTGGCCGAAGGCTTACCTCTAATCCAGTCATCCTGGGGTCGTCTTCAGCTAAGCGAACTAATGGCAGGCGGAACGATTTATGGCCAGCGCACATAGAGGTTCATCGGGCTCGGGTCCCGAGAGCAACACTATCCAGCAGGAAGCCTCGACAATCTCCGATATCGACTGCTCGCAGCTGAGTATACCGGAGGAACTGCAGGCCCAATGGCAGCAGACAGTAGATCTGCTTGCCCGCGTATCCAATGCGCCCCTGGTTATGCTTTCGGCACATAACGGCAATAGCGAACCTAAACTCATCATCCGAAACACCGGCTGTCGCAAGAAACTGTGCAAAATCACCGAGAGCAGTGATAGCTCATCGAGCTTCTGCCAGACCGTCACCAGGGAACAGCGAGAGCTGCATCTCTCCGATGCATCCAGTCATCCGGATTTCGGCAACAGTCCCCTGGTCAAAGAAGGCCTGGTATCTTATTTCGGTGCACCGGTCTGCTGGCCCACCGGACAGCTGTTTGGTGCTATCTGCGTCCTGTCCGATCGACCCCACGCTTTCCCCATTCAGATGCAACGTGTCGTCCAGCAGTTCCGCAGGATGTTTGAGGAAGATCTGGAAGGACTGGCACGGGAGGCTGGCATCCCTCATCTGGATCAGCCGCTCCGTGAGCGTGATCGCCTGTTCAGGTCAATGACCGAGCTTTCACCCGATGCCATATTCGTCACCGATGGCGAGCGTATCATGCTCACTAATGCCGCCGGAGTGAAGCTTCTCCGCGCCGAATCGGCAGAACAAGTAGTCGGTCTGTCCATCCTTGACATCATTCCGTCTGATCAGCGTCGCCGCTTCAGTTACTACCTCCAACAACTGCTTGAGCATGAAGCTACCACCGTTGATTTCGATGAGCGCACAATGCGGGCCGTCGACGGTACCATCGTGCCGGTCGATGCTGCCGGGTCACGCGTACTGTTGCGCGGTCAACCCGCCGTCCAGATAGTGGCTCGCGACCTGTCCTGGCGCAAACGAGCTGAAGAACGGCTGCGGCAGTATCAACGCATTGTCTCCGCCACCCCCGACCTGGTGGCACTGGTGGACCACAACTACGTCTATCAAATGGTTAATGACTCCTGTCAGGAGGCATGGGCTCTCCCTGAGGATAGAATGGTCGGCCACAACATGGCCGAGTTCTTCAATTCCGATGTCTTCCAGTCAGAAATGAAACCACGGCTCGAACGCTGTTTCAAAGGCGAAACTGTCCGCTTCCAGCACTGGTTCGAGTACCCGGGACGTGGCCGGTGCTTCATGTCGGTTACTCTCACCCCGCTTATCGACGATGCCGGCACCATTGCCGGCGCTGTTTCCGCCGCTCGCGATATCACCGACATCAAGGAAATCGAAGACCGCCTCCGCCGAAGCGAGGATAAGTTCCGCACTGTGGCTGATTCCGCCATCGACTGGGACTACTGGCTTGATCCCGATGGCAACCTGGAATACATGTCGCCCTCATGTCAGGTTGTCAGCGGCTACTCGGTAGAGCACTTCCTTCGCCAGCCCAGCCTGCTCGACAGGATCGTCGAGCCAACCGATGGCACCTTGCATTCCGGCATGGATTGCGCTCGCCTCGGCAAACAGGATGCCGTTACCTCCGAGTTCAGAATCAAGACAGCCGATGGTAACACTCGATGGGTACAGCATACGTGCCGACCGGTTTTCGCCGATGACGGTCGTTTTCTGGGTCGCCGGGCAACTAACCACGACATCACTCAGCGTAAAGACGCAGAACAGGCACTCGCCGAAAGCGAACAACGCTTCCGGGATCTGGCCGAACAGGCACCCGTGGCTATCATGGAAGCCGATCGTGACGGCCGCGTGCAATACCTCAACAAGACAGCCTATGAGTTCTTTCTGTTGACCAAGCGTGACGTGGAAGACGGAATGATGGCTTTTGATGTACTCGCACCTCACGAGCGTGACCGAGCCCGCCAGAGATTCTCAGCGTTCTCCCAGGGGCAACCCGGTTCGTCTACCGAATATGTAGGCATCCGCAGCGACGGCACGCCTATGGTACTCTTGATCCACTCGACACCCATGTACCACAATCACAGCTTTATCGGCCTCAGATCCATTGCCATAGACATCACCGAACGCAAACGGGCTGAGCAGGAACTCGAGCGAAGCCAGGCCACGCTCGCTCATGCCCAGAAAATGGCTCATCTGGGAAGCTGGACACATGACCTGATCTCTAACACCGTCCGCTGGTCGGAAGAAATGTACCGCATCCTGGGCCGGGATCCGTCCACCTTCCAGCCAGGTACCGATGTCATCTGGGAGCAGATGCATCCCGAGGATCGCCCGATAGTGGAGGATATCATCGAGCGTGTCATCGGCACACACCAGCCTCAGGATGTTGAGTTTCGAATCATCAGACCAAATAACAGTGAGCGTATCGTCCACTGTCGGACCGATGTCCGCCTCGATGGCGACGGCACACCCATAGAACTGGTCGGTTCGCTGCTCGATGTTACCGAAGACAAGCGCCGCGAACGCATGGTGCGCGAATCCGCCGCCAAGACCCGGGCCATCCTCGACTCCGTGGACTCCGGCTTTATCCTCATTGACCGCAATGGCTACATACAGGCTTTCAACGAAACCGCACGACAACGCGCCACAGCCATCTTCGGACGGGAGATGATTGAAGGTGTCCCGATGATGCAGTTCGTACGCCAGGTCGATCAGGACTCCTTCAGGAAGAACCTGGCACGAGCCCTCGAAGGTGAGTCGATTACTTTTGACCGACGATCCTATGACAGCGATGGGCGTCCACGCTGGCACACCGTGCGCTACCGACCGGTCGAGGATGACCAGGGGATAGTTATCGCCGCCCTCTTCTCGGTGACGGATATTACCAATCGCAAAGAGGCGGAGCTGTCGATCAAGCGCAGCGAGGATACGCTTCGTCAAGTGGTCGATCTGATACCGCATGACATCTACGCTATTGATCACTCGGGACGCTTCATCATGGCCAATCGGACATTCTCCTCCAATCTTGGACTGACCACCGATCAGGTCGTGGGGCAGCATCTCACCGATCTCTTCCCGACTGCGGATGACAGCGCCGATAAACGCACATCCCTGGATACTCAGATTATAGAAAGCGGCCAACCCAGGTTCATCCCGGAGCGACTCGACACTCACCCCGACGGTCGTCGGCGATGGACCCAGGTCTCGAAGGTCCCGTTCGACCACTTCGGACATCCCGCCGTGCTCACTGTCGCCGTTGATATCACCGAACGCAAGGAGGCCGAACTCGCTCGTCGGCAGAGCGAAGCCAAGATCCAGAGCATTCTTACCGCCGCTCCCATTGGCATCGGCATGACAGTGAACCGCAGCGTCGTCTGGGCCAGCGAGCAGCTCCTCAACATACTCGGTTTCACGGACAGGGATCTGCTCGGAAAGAACGCTGAAATGCTCTATCCCACCCGCGAGGAATACGAGCGAGTTGGAAAGGAAAAGTACGCCGACATCGACAAGTACGGCTGGGGAGAGGTCACCACCACCTGGGTGCGCAAAGATGGCGAGCATCTTGACATCCTGTTGCGCTCCGCACCCGTGGACCACACCGACCTGTCCAAAGGCGTCATCTTCACCGCCATGGACGTCACTGAACGCAAGCGCGCCGAGGATGCCCTGCGCTACAGCGAGAACCGCTACCGCGAACTGGTCGAACGAATGCAGTCAGGTGTCGTTGTCTTTGAGGTTGTCGATGGTGGCGCCGATTTCGTCTACAAAGAACTGAACAAGGCCGCATCCGCCATCGGCAGAATCTCCTCCGAGGAAGTAGTCGGCCAGAGGCTACTCGAAAACCGCCCCGATCTGGTCAACTCCTCAATAGTGAACGCGCTTCGTCAGGTATGGCAGACCGGAAGGCCACAACCACTACCACTTACCTACTACAGCGCTCGTGAACTCCATACCTGGATCGAGGGACACATCTACCGAATCGATTCGTCCGACCTGGTCTTCATATTCGATGACGTCACTGACCGCGTTACAGCCTTCGAGGAACTCAGCAAGGCCGACAAGCTCGAATCGATCGGTGTCCTCGCCGGCGGCATCGCTCACGACTTCAATAATGTGCTCACCGGCATCGTCGGCAATGTCTCCCTGTTGAAATCGATAGTCGAAGACGAGCACGAAGGGTACAGCCTGCTCGATGAGGCAGAGAAAGCCGCCATGCGCGCCCGCAGCCTCACCCAGCAACTGCTTACCTTCTCGCAGGGTGGCTCACCCGTCCTCACCACCACCTCCATTGCCTCGGTTATCCGCGAATGCACCGAGTTCGTCCTCCACGGCTCCACCGTTGCCTGCGAGTTCGACCTCGCCGATGACCTCGCCCTCGTCGAGGCCGATGAAGGCCAGATTTCACAGGTGATCGGCAACATGGTCATCAACGCCAATCAGGCCATGACCGAGGGAGGCACCGTCCACGTTAGCGCTGAAAACGTCGACATCACGGAAAATCAACTCCCCGCCCTTCAAGCCGGTCGCTATGTCTGTCTGTCCATTACCGACACCGGCGAAGGCATCCCGCCCGAAAACCTGCCGCGAATCTTTGATCCATTCTTTACCACCAAAGATGTCGGCCGCGGTTTAGGCCTCGCCACCTGCTACGCCATCGTCCGCAAACACGAGGGACACATCGAAGTCGAGTCAACCCCCGGCCTCGGCACCTGTTTCAAGGTCTATCTGCCCGCTTCCAGCAACGATCGCGATCAGCGTTCCGCTTCACTCTATAATCTCCACTCTGCGGCCGGGAGAGTTCTCGTTGTCGACGATGAGGAAATGATCCGACGCGTTGCCACCATGACACTAAAACAGATCGGCTATCGTGTGGCGACAGCGCCCAGCGGTGAGAAGGCAATTGAGATGTACTCAGAAGCACTCGAAACAGGGGAGAGGTTCGACGTGGTCCTGCTCGACCTGACCATGCCCGGCGGTATCGGCGGCAAGGAAACACTCGAACGACTGCGTGAAACCGATCCCGACATCACCGCCATCGTCAGCAGCGGCTACTCCAATGACCCCCTCATTGCCGACTATGCCCAGCACGGCTTCGCGGCAAGCATCGTCAAACCGTACACCTTCAGCAAGCTCGGCGATGTCGTAGCTCGTGTCCTCGCCGCCAGGGAATAACCAGACACCCGCACGGTAATCCGCTTATCCCGCTGCCCCGCCATCGACTAACTCAGATCTTCGCCGTCAGACCGTTCTTGATACTAAGATCATACTCCTTGACCCCCGCCGGTGGCTCAGAATCATAGCGATATTCCACTTCCAGAGTAATGGCCAGCCATTTGGAAACAGCCACCGAGAGCTCCAACTCATCCAGGACCCGAATATCTCCAAGGTCATCGAACGCCGGCTGTACATAGATCGTGTTCATCAGGTGGAGGTGCTTGCGAAGTTTCACGCGCGTGGACACGTAATCGCTATTGCGCGCCGTCCGAATAATCTTGCCGCCGTCAAGCTCTTCGTATTCAGACATCCCGGTAATGCCGAGTGCTACCGACACTCGCTTACCCCTGACAATCTCGAAACGTAACCCCGCACCCAGTAGTGTACGAAGCTGCAAGTCCTGCTCTCGATTGTACTGGAACTGTGTCAGCGCCTCCAGCAGAGTCGTCCCGGTGAGGTTATAGTTGTAGCGAAGGTGGCTGAATCCCTCATTGACGACTGTCTTCTCATTGGCTTCCGTAAGCGAGTACGAGTTCAGCAGGAACCACTGCGATGCTCCGGTGCGCACCACCATCTGCGGCTTGGTGGTAATCTCGGTTAGTTCCGAGTTACCCCGCTCCAAATCGATCG
>WJKG01000116.1 GCA_014729205.1 candidate division GN15 bacterium
GGGCAAGGGTGGCGTGTTTTTGGTGACGAAGAACCTGCAGCGGGAGTTTGGAAACGCCCGCTGTTTCAATACGCCGCTGGACGAGGCCGGTATTTTGGGTCGTGCGGTGGGGCATGCGTATCAGGGGCATCGACCAATACCTGAGATCCAGTTCTTAGACTATATGTCACCGGCATACCAGGTATTGAAAGAGCGAATCGCTACCATGTATCAGCGCTCCAATGCTCAGTGGGCTTGCCCGATGGTAATCCGGACCACCTATGGTGGTTACAAGCAGGGCGCAGGTGCGTTCTGGCACTCCGAAGGCAACCTGGGGACATGGGCGAATATCCCGGGACTGCTGGTAGCGGTACCGTCGAATGCCTATGACGCTGCCGGATTGCTGAAGACGGCGTGGGCCACGAATGACCCGGTGTTATTCTGCGAGTCGGTGGCGCTTTATAACCGTCGTGACTGGGAGGGCGTACCGCTGGAGACGCCGATTCCGGATATCGATGAGCTGATCCCGTTCGGTGTGGCCAAGGTCTACAATGAAGAAGCGAGCGATGTGGGAATTATCACTTACGGTGCTACCGTACACATGGCTCGGAAGGCGGCGGAAGTGCTGGCGGAGAAGGGGATTCATGTTCGCGTGGTAGACCTTCGCACGGTAAAACCGATGGATGAGCAGGCGATTTTGACGACCGCTGAAGAGTGCGGCAAGGTCCTGGTGGTGACAGAGGATCGCTTTACCGGTGGAATGGCCGGGACGATTGCGTCGGTGATTACGCGCGACCAGGGGCTGTTCTACCTGGAGGCGCCGGTGTCGATCGTGACTGCGGTCGACTCACGCGTGGCCTACGGTATGGACGGCGACGCTGCCTGTTTGCCGACAGTGGAGAAGATTGCCGAGGCGGCCGAGAAGCTGCATGATGACTACTAATCGTCCTGTTGCTGACGAATAGACTGATCAGATAATGAGCCGGCTTCGCGATGAAGCCGGCTTTTTTGTTGGTCTGTGGAGCCAAAGCATATATTGTCGGTATCAGGAAGCATGGTCGATGATGATTCAGGTTCTAAGAGGGAGACAGACGTTGCGACTTATTGCCGGGATACTTCTGAGTTTCGCCATGATCTGGAGAGTGGCCGGCGGTGCGGCCGGTGCTGCGGAAATCGAGCGGCCGGAGCACTACGGCATACGACTGCCGATTCCCATGAACCTGCCGGCGACTATTGATGCCAACAAGGCGGCGTATACGACGTCGCTGCAGGTTGTACCCTTGGAGTTGTGGGTAACCGAAGAAGGGCTGGTCGACTCGGTCGCGACGCCGGTTGATTCATTGGTGCGGTATGTCGACTATTTGCGTTCCTACCTGAGTACTTGCAAGTTCCTGCCGGCGAAAATGGACGGTGAGCCGTCGGCGTGCTATTTGCCGGCGCGAGCGACATTTCGTCACCAGGTGCGCATGCCGCAGTTTCACTTTCCAGTTGACTCAGCGGGGGGGGTGCCCGATCGCCAGTTATACTTCGAAGCGATCGAGGCCAACGGTGTTACGATGACGCTGCCGCATGTGGTGCGGTTCCCGTCAGTATTCTTCGACGAGGAACGCTTTGACACTGCCGAGGCGGTCTATCCGTTTGCGCTTTTTCGAGTGAAGCTTGATGCCGGTGGCCGACCGGGGGAACGGGAGGTGGTGCGTTCGTCGGTAGGGACATTCACGGAGCAGTTACGCTCGGCATTGATGTACGCGGAGTATCAGCCACTGGTGCTGGATGGCGAGGTGGATACATCGACCCTCTTTGTCATGGTTTCGTTCTTGCCGCATCAGAACTACCCGACCGCTGAGTGGAGGCGGGAGATGGCTGATACGGTGTCGCTATACCACAGGTTAATGGTTCGGTGCTTTCCGGATACGGTTGGATTGCTGTCGGAGCCACTGACAAGGCACTATCCGCCCGAGTGGTTCGCCTTGAGCGGTCCGCACACGTTACAGCGTGGTCGGATGGGGGTGTCGGTTTCGATTGATACCTCAGGCGGGGCTCGTTTCAGCTTGCCGGGACAGTGGACGCAGGAGATTCGTGCTGCCGTGGGGCTGCTTTCGGAGAAGTTCCAGATGTACCCGGCTTTGGATTATCGGGGAGAGCCGGTGCTGTATGAGGGGGAGGGGCTACTGGGATTCGAGGGTAGTGCGTTGATACGAACTCGGTTTCTGTGGTTGCCCTGAGGTTTGCGGGGCGCTTCCTTACAACATTATAATCACTAACAACTTAACATGTTTGGTTGTCACGCCGTGGGCGCAGATTTTGCGCTGGTGGGCAAGGGTCTCTCGGCTGGTGGCAAAACACCTTGCGTAACGCGTTGGACTGCAGGGATATGCTGGCTTCGTGTTAGTGTTTGATTACATTTTGGCATGTAAGTTGATCATATACGGTTGTGGAATGATAGGTTGGATTCGTTGGACTGTCAGCGGAAGAAATCCCTGCTTCGATGGTATAAGCCATAGAAAGAAGGTGTTGTATGGAGCAAGCGACGAAGATCCTGAACGCCTTCACCGCCATTTGCCTCATGGCGACGGCGATTTATGTTGTCGTGACGTTTTCCTCAGTGCTTTCGACGGTGACTGAGGCGACCCTTGCCGGAGGCTCGATAGTGTATGGGGTGGTCCATTTTGGGCGATGCGAGTGGTTCAATTCCAAGCGTTTGGCACAGTCGCCAAATGAACGTAACCCTAACAGAGAGTAGGAAATATTCGCTTGACATCGCCTGATTTGAACGTAATTTAGCAAGTCTTAACATCGCAAGAAGAAGGGATTCCGTTTTGTCCAAAGCTGTTTCCAAAGGTGTTGCAGGAAGTCTTGTTGCGCTGGTCTTTTTCCTGGTTTTGATGGTCGGCTCGTCGGTATTCGCCGAGGATCTCAAGCCTGAAATTGAGCAGGCGCTGAGTGTGGGGGATACGACGCTCGCCATTGATCTGCTTCGTGAGCAGATGGAACTGGACAGAGGCTACCATTATAACTACTACATTCTTGGTCGCATTTTCTATAAGCAAGAGCGCTATGAGGATGCGAAGAAGCAGTTCGCGACCGCTCTGGACAAGAAGGGTAAGCACTGGGAGTCAATGTACTATCTCGGGTTAACCGAGATGAAGCTTGGTGATCTCGAAGAAGCCGAAGAGCTCATGGAGAAGGGCCAGAAGAAGGCCAAAGATGAGGCTCACATGTTCCACAATGGTATGGGTTTGGTGCTCATGGCCAAGGAGAATTATGTGGAGGCGGATCGAGCATTTCGTCTGGCGCTGGTGGATCGGCCCGACAAGGCCGAGTATCATGTGAACCTGGGCGATGCCAACTTCTACCAGGGGGTTCCTTCGCTGGCCATTCTGGAGTATGAGAAGGCGATTGAACTGGATACGGCGTCGCTGGAGGTCTATTACCACTGGGCCGAGGCGTGCATGGAGATGCGCGACTACAAGTGTGCGATTGAGAAGCTGCAGTATGTACTTTCGAAGGACTCCGGTCATGCCGGTTCCTGGCAGCGCGCCGGACAGATCTATTTCAAGGCGGCTCGTTCGGCCCGGACGTTGGGCCAGCGCAAGGATCGTTATAAAGACGCTTTAGGTTCTTATCGCAAGTACCTTGAGATTTCGCAGGTTCAGCCGGATTCGGCGCATGTGCGTTCGTACTTTGAAATGGCGATGGCGTATCTGGGGTTGAATGGGTTTGAGGATGCGGTGACGTATTTTGAGCATGTACTCAACATACCGTATCAGCCCAAGGATGTGTATTTCTACTATGGCAAGGCGCTCTGGGGTACCCAGCAGTACGAAGAGGCAGCCGAGGCGCTCCAGCAGCATATTGACTGGGTGGAGCAGCAGGACGACGATTACGTCACGAATATCAGTGATGAGGAACTGTATACGCTGCTCGGCGACAGCTACTACTACCGCAAGCCGAACGATTTTGCCACGGCGATCCTGTATTACAACAAGGCGTACGAGGCGGATTCGACCAACAAGCGTGTGGTGCAGAATCTCGGTATTGCCAACCATGCTATCCGCAACTTCGGCAAGGCCCTGCATTTCTACGACAAGCGAATCGAGATGGGTGTTGACGAGAAGACGGCATCGGTAATGAAGAATGCCGGTTCGTGTGCGCTGAATATTGCCAATCGTGAGTCCGGTGCCGAGGACGAAGTCAATATTGACGATATCGACGCCCTTGACGGCATGCCGGCGGCGCCGTTAGCCAATGAGTATATTGATCCTGAGAAGGACTATTATCAGGTCGCGGTGAACTACTTTGACAAGTACCTCGAGTATGTTCCGGATGATGCCAAGTATCTTGAGCTGGCTGGACAGACGGCGCTGTATCAGCTTTCGGACTGCGAACAGGGTGTATCGTACTTCCAGAAGCTTCTGGAGGTGTCCCCGGACAACTGCGTGGCCAAGCGCTCGCTGGGCTATGCGTATTTCGGTGGTGTGTGCACCAAGAACTACTCGAGAGCTTTGCGATACCTGACGGACGCGTACCAGTGCATCGCCAACGAGAAAGGTGAATGTGGTGATGTCGACTTGACATTGTGGATTGCTCAGTGTTATCA
>WJKG01000002.1 GCA_014729205.1 candidate division GN15 bacterium
AATCAGTCAAGGTTCGCGAATCTTGAGCAGTGGTGGAGTTGCCAGAACCTCTGGTTGCATTTGGCATACCCAGCCACGTATTATGAACAAAACAGGATAGACACACTCTTGAGGATGTTACCCATGGCCTACGAATTCACTCCCCTTTCGCGTTTCGAGGAGTTTCCCCCGGATGAGCTTGCCAAGCGCTCTGAGGACTTTCTAGATTTGATGAAACGACGCCGCACCGTGCGCCAGTTCTCCAGTCGAGAGGTGCCGCGCAAGGTAATCGAGAACTGTCTCCTTGCTGCTGGTCGGGCACCCAACGGCGCTAACATGCAGCCCTGGCAATTCGTCGTCGTCTCCAATGCCGACACGAAGCGCCGGATACGTGAGGCAGCAGAGGAGGTTGAGCGCGAGTTCTACTCGCGACGGGCACCGCAGTACTGGCTCGATGCTCTGGCTCCACTGGGAACCGACGAGAACAAGCCGTTTCTCGAGGATGCACCCTACTTGATCGCTATCTTCAGCAAACGGCACACAGTGCTGGACGACGGGTCGGTCAAGAAGCACTACTATATCTCTGAATCGGTGGGAATCGCTATCGGTATTCTTATCACAGCCCTGCACTACAGCGGGCTCGTCTGTCTGACGCACACGCCGAACCCTATGGCGTTTCTGCGGGACCTGCTGCAGCGCCCGAAGGAAGAGACCCCGTATCTGCTCTTGGCGACCGGGTATCCAGCTCAGGATGCCACCGTACCGAAAATTACCAAGAAGCCCTTGGAAGATATCGCCACATTCCTGGAATAGGATAGGCCTCGCAAGACAACCATAGAAAAACCCTCCGGGACGGTGGAGTTTCCGGAGGGTCTTCTCGGTGCATCAATACGATGCTTCCGACGGGGCTTGTACGAGCTTAGAAGCTCATTCCAAAGAGCAAGTAGGCCTGCTCATCTTCGGGGTTCAACGTGTAAGACACGAACAGCGGCAGGTTGTAATGCTCCGTGATCTTGACGTCTTTCGAAGCCACTACCCCCAGGTTGATGACCTCCAGATCATCGGTGCCGTAGTAGCCTGGTGTATCCTCGCTACCGGGCGTAGCGCCAATGAAGAACTCCAGATCGGTTTCCTTGACCGTGGTTGCGTAGCCGAGCTCGAAGTACATGTTGTTGCCTTCGTCGTTGTGGACATTGACGAATCCGAAGAAGCTCAGTGGCAGTGACTCAGGTCCGGTGATTCCAAAACCAAGCTCGACAACGTGAGCGCCGGGACCATCCTCGTTGTCGTAGTTATCGTAATTGAAGTAGTCCGATCCCTCGCTTGGGAAGTAGTAGTCAGTTACCACACCCGTGAGCGAGACGCCGTTGGGAACCTGGTAGGTATAGCTCACATAGGCATCGATTTCAGCAAACGGATCGTCCAGCCAGAGGTTATTGGACGTCGCATACGATGCCCAGAATCCGGCATCAAGGCCGCCCAGGTTGAAATTGAGCCACGGCTGCAGAGCCGGTGAATCGCCGAAGTCAGCACCTCGCCAGACATAGCGGCTGACCAGGTCCGCTCCCCCGTCGATCTCAAGCTTGCACTCGGCCGACGCCTGTCCTGCGGCCAGCACCAGAGCTACCGCAAACAGCAAAGCAATGATTGGTTTCCTCTTCATCCCTCACATACCTCCACATTATCGCTCTCTTGCGGCATGGTTGAGTACCCATGCACGTGTTGCAGTGTATACCGCACTATCGTGCAGTATTGCCAGAGTAGAGCAATCTGTTGCGCGGAGTCAACTTTAAATCAGAAAGGGTGAAAGCTGCCAAGCTCCTTGAACCAGATAAGTCAGGCCAGGACTCAGCAGCAGATGAGTCCTGGCCGGCGCACGAATAGCAATAACAGCAGGTGGGTACTGTCTACGGTAGCAGCAGCCCTCGGGGTGAGGGCCAGATATCTTCTATAGCGACCTCGCGTGACTCTCTGATTGCGTGTGATGGGCCAGGTAGGCCGCAGCCTCGGCCTTGCCCAGGTAGCGATCAAGAACTCGGCTGTCGGTCTGCAACAGATCGACCAGGATCAAACCATCGAGTACGTCGCTGAAGTCCGGATCCAGATTGAAACCGAGGATCTTACCGCCAAGCTTCAGGTAATGTTTGAACAAAATGGGTACGCCCCGCTCGTGTGCCTGTATCTCGGCAATGAGCGTAGAGACCTCATCGATGTCCTGCACTAGTCGTCCGGCCATCGAACTCAGCCAACGGAAGGAGCGCAGTTGACGAACTCGCGTCTTTGGCTTGACCATCCGCGCCAGGTCCTCCTCGAAGCTGTTGGCCTTGAGGAAATCGACCAGAAGTTGCTGAGAAGCCGTATCATAACGACTACTCACGCTCACCGGACCAAACAGCCGATGATACTGCGGATGGCGAACCACGTACTGACCTATACCTTTCCACAGCAGATGCAAAGGCGCGTATTCCCGCTGATACTGCGGTCGAACGAATGAACGGCCCAGCTCCAAAGCGGGATTCAACTGATTCATGAGCGATCGCTTGTACTTGAACAGCGTGCTGGTATACAGCCCCTTCATTCCTCGCAGAGACAGAACCTGGTCGGTGTGACCAATCCTGTAAGCACCAATCAATTCACCACGAGCGTTATCGAATGCGAACAGGTGGACATAGTCCCGATCGTAGCGGTCGAGGTCAACCTCTTTGCCCGATCCCTCGCCGGCTCCACGGAACGTCAGTTCCCGCTGCCGACCAATCTCGTCTATAAGATGCGGTATCTCATGCATGCGGGCGAAGTGAACAGCATAGTCGCCCTTGGACGTAAGCAGTCGCTCGTCTGGCAAAGCGTTGACATCGTTTCGAACCAACTCCATCCGCTCGGTGGCGGTATCACCGGTGATGACAGCAGGCGCCGAAGTCGCCTGATCTGCTGGAATGGCACTCTCGTGACGACGCATTAGCAGCAGCGTCCGCATCCGAACGTACTCGACCAGATCGCGGTCATTGCCGAATCGTGTCAGTTTGGCGCTGTGTATGGGCTTACCCACTTTGACAGCGACCGTGTTTCCCTGCTTGTTCAGCAGTTCGTGCGGCAGCAATGCGGTCCGAAGTCGAGGGTGTAGCAGTCCGGCTAGCTGAAACAGGTTACTGTTTCGTCCGGCGAAGAACACCGGTAGTACTGTCGCTCCAGTTCGCCTCACCAAGCGAGCCAGTGTCCGACCCCAGGCAGGCTCGGCAACCCGGCGCTGCTTGAGGTTCAGGTGAGAGACCTCACCCGACGGGAACATCGCCAACATGCCACCTTCAGTGAGCCAATGCAGCGACTCCCTCAACGGACCAATGTTCGTGCTTACCGAGCTATTGCTTTCGAAGGGGTCGACCGCAATCAACATAGGCTTCATCTGCGGAATACGATTGAGCAGATAGTTGGCCATTATCCTGAAGTCCGGTCGGACTCTGCCCAGGACCTGAGCGAGGATAACGCCCTCAATGGCTCCAAAAGGATGATTGGCCACTACCAGGACCGGTCCTTCTTTGGGAATCCGTTCCAGATCGCTGTCGCTTATGTGAACGGTGACATTGAGATGTGCGAGGGCGCTATCGACAAACTCCAGCCCGGCCGGAATCTGTTGCACCTGCTGGTACTTCCGGCCAAGCGCCTCAAGACCGGTCAGCCGCTCGATGGGCCGCTTGACCAACGAGAAGGCCGACTGGCGAAGAGCACCGCCCAGGCGAAGATCCAGTTCAAACGGTGAGCGGTCAGATTGATTTGTGTTTAGCATACGCTGTTACTTGCCTCTGGCTATTCCTATCTTGTGCTATTATCCGAGGCTATTCGCTGTAACTTCACGCCCATTTCCCCGACAGGTTACCAACCGATTCTGTCCCTTGAGAATACGGCGGACAACGACTGTGAACTGTCTGGGGGGCAGACCCTGGAGACCGAAAGTGTGATACGTGTCCTTGGAAACCGGGCGCTCGTACTTGGGAAGTTCTTTGCGTCTTGGCATGGACCGTTTCCTCTCCGAGCATGACATTGTCGCCTTTGCTCTTCTGGACACTTACTACCAAGAGTGTGTTAAATACGAATGATGATCAATCTAAAAAGACATACAATTGGTGTTAGAAATGCGTTAGAACCAGCCTAAGCCGTTAGGGTACAGGTGATTTCAGGTCGCAGAAGGTCGTTCGAAGCGGCTTACCTGCGACGCGAATCCAGACTGTACCGGCCGGGGCCGTGAGCTATGAGGAGAAACAATCCACCCATGAGTCCCATATTCTTCATGAAGTGAATAGTCTGCTGCTGTACCTGGGCAGCCTCGACACTCCAGAATCCATGGAAGATGATGCTTGTTGGTATCAGGAAGACTATCAGCGCAGCCGCCCCGAGTCTGGTGAGATAGCCAAGCAGAACGGACAACCCGCCAACAATGAGGATGATCATGGCAGCCGCCAGGAAAAGCGGTACCATTGGCATCCCCTTGGATTCCATGTAGGCGGCAGTCTGCGACCAGTTGAACAGCTTGTTGAATCCGCTTGACAGGAAGATCGCAACCAAAAGGATACGTCCGATCAGACTGCTCAGACCCTGTACTCTGTCGCTCATGATGGCTCCTTTCTGATAGATTCCGGTATTTCGCCGGCACTACGACATCGCCGTGCCCAGACAATTTCTCAAACGAGCCAGGAACGTCCGGTGGTTCCCGGTCAGATGCAACAGCTAATAACCACGGCTGAGGTCAACTGGAGTCGGTGCCGGTCCGTGACCGGCCAGTCCACTGAGGAGCGTCGCCAGTTCCCGGGCCCGATACTCCTCGGTGCTGGTTGTGTGGGCCGCCAGATGCGGCGTCATGATGACATTGTCCAAATCACCGAATGGGAATGTCGACGGTGGAGTATTGGCCTGTTCGGCCTCATCGGAGGGATAGTTGTACCAGACATCCACTCCAGCGCGAAGTCTCCCGGACTTAAGCTCTTCAAAGAGGGCGGCTTCATCGACAACAGCTCCACGTGAGACATTAATGACGATAGCTTGATCGGCCAGGGCTCTCAGTTGCTCAGCCCTGATCAATCGTTCCGTCTGTGGTGTCAGCGGTACACATAGCACCAGGACCTGGGCGCCAAGCAGTACCTCCTCGACTCTCGTGTAATCTACCAGAGTGATGTGGTCGGGTGAACAATCGAGTATCGTCTTCAGCGTATCGTTAGGCTCGCCGGTGCGGTTCACCCCGATCACCCGCATGCCCAATGCCAGGCATACCCGGGCAACTCGTCTACCAATAGCTCCCATCCCGACAATGACCACCCGGGATCCTTCAAGCAGAAGGGCCGTCGGGTCGGCATAGCGAGGGCGCCAGTCCCCCTCGCGAAGTGCTCGGTCAATGGGGACCAGTTCCCGCGCTGCAGCCAGAAGCATTGCCAGCGCGAGTTCTGCTGTTGCGCCTGCATTGTGATGCAGATTGTAGACAGCTATATGTGGGTAATCAGCAAGCAGTGACGCCGTGGCCCGAGGCAGGCCAGCCCAGGGGATGACCAGTGCCTTCAGGTGCGGGCTGAAGCGCAACTCTTCCTCGGTCGGCACTCCGCGTACCAGGACATCGAATGGCGGAGTGCTCTGGTGTAAACCACTGGAGGTGATCGTGATAGACTCGTGTACCAGTGGCGTGAACACGCGATAGAAGTCTTCGGGATAGTCTCGGGCCAGGTGAACGATCACACGGTTTCCCCTGCTTTGCGCTAAGAGCGAATACTACGGACTGACTTGTCATGCATGACGGTTCGAAGCCGCTGACGCAGCCCCTTCATATCATCGAGAACCATCATACCGGCCTCTTCGAGTTGCTCTCGAAAGCGAGCAATACCGCTACCGCCGACGATAACTTTGCAGCTCGCTGGAACCAGGCGAGCCAGCCTCTTCAGCTCATCAAGCACGCGAGAGCTCGCCTCGGGGAAGACGATACTCAGGGCCACTGCTGTGGAGCCCTTGGTACGTATGGCTGCCACTGCTTCCTCAGCAGGAAGGCTGGGTCCCATGTAGCTGGTCCGCCATCCTTCGCTTACGGCCACGGCCGCGGCGATAAGAGCTCCGTATTCATGTACATGGCCTTCGGGAGTCGTCACGGTCATATGGGGAGAATCAGCGGCAGGTGAATGGTTCATGGTCAAGTTACCCAGGAAAGTGCGCAAGGTAGCGCTAACCAGATGTTCCTCCGCGACCCGAAGCCGTCCCTGTTCCCAGAGTTCACCAATGCGCTCGAGCATGGGCATGATCAACTCATCCATCAGACGTATCTCACCCAATTGCACATGCGCCTCAACAAGCTCGGCCATGAGCTCGTCGTCTTCCATATTGATGGCGAGCTGAATGCAGCGCTCGAGGTGGCCCTCGACCGAGCGATCGCCGTCTTCTCTCTTGATCAAGGGAGTGCCCGAGTACTGAGCAACGGCGGCTCGATCTTCGGCAAGCATTGACTCCAGCTCATCAATCGGCAGGTGAGCAATGTCACCGATTCGACGACCCTCTTTGATAAGACTGGAAAGCAGGCTGAGTTTGCGGATGTCTTCGTCGGAGTACAATCGTCGATTCTTACTGGTTCGCGCGGGAACGACTGCCTGGTAGCGCTTTTCCCAAACGCGGATGACGTGCGGGCTCAGGCCGGTCCGGCGTGAAACCACTCTGATAGGATGTCCTTCTGATTCCACCACATGCCTTCTTGTTCTATTCTGTTCAATTACTGTTATCATAATGTCTATAGTTAATAACCGTCAAAATGTCAACAAAGTTTCCGTCCGAGCAACACTGTGTACGCCAGGGCACGCAGCCGTAGTAGTTTACTTGGTATCGTATAGCGTTGCGGGAGGAACTGGCCCAAGCGGCCAATCCAACATATCTACATTTTTTCGACAAAAATGGAACAATTTCGAGGTCGTGCCGTGTTTCACCTGTATGAACTCGACAAAAAGAAACATAAACGACACACACAAAGAACTTCTGCTAAGGAGAGACACGATGAAGAAGACAGGGACATTTCTAGCGACGGCACTCGTACTTGCCCTTATGATCACGCCGGCCTTCGCCGGCAGCTGCGGTGGCGGCGGTAAAGCCCACACCCATGCTGAGCAGGCCAAAGCCAAATATGACAAGAACAAGATGGACATTGTTGAGACAGCCATCAGCGCCGAATCCTTCTCCACTCTGGTGGCCGCTGTTAAGGCTGCGGGCCTCGTGGAGACATTGAAGGGTGAAGGTCCGTTCACCGTATTTGCGCCGACTGATGAAGCATTCGCGGCTCTTGGGGAAGAGACTATTGCGTCATTGCTTGAAGATAAGGAGAAGTTGACGGCTATCTTGACCTATCACGTAGC
Organism: candidate division GN15 bacterium; assembly: GCA_014729205.1. Lineage (GTDB taxonomy): Bacteria > Zixibacteria > MSB-5A5 > GN15 > FEB-12 > WJKG01. The sequence continues at coordinate 7,344 of WJKG01000002.1, forward strand.
CCCGATGAAACTCCCGGCCAAGCAGGTCCTCCAGGCCAAAGGTATCGAGACCGTAAACGGCCAGACTGCGTCGATCTCCAAGGTCGACGGTAAGCCAATGATTGACAAGGCGAACATCATCAAGACCGACATCATGGCCTCGAATGGTGTAATCCATGTCATCGATCGAGTTATTCTCCCGTCGGATGACAGCGAAATGGGGACGCGCGACAAGCACAGCAAGGACTCATACTCTAAGAAGAACTAACCTCTTCGGCATCACTACGCAGGTCGTCCCACTCCCGTGTGGGGCGACCTGACACCCTCAAAAGAAGAGTAATTCCAGCAGGCAGAAAAGAACCCGTTTTGATATCACTGACACATTAAACAATCTGGAGTTTTCCATGAAGGGACTGAAAACGCTACTGACGATTAGCCTGGCGATAGTCGCCATGGCCCTGACTGCGCAAGCCAAGCCGACGGCAAGCTTGCAGGTAATCCACAACGCCGCCGATCCGGCTTTGGACGTCGTGGATATCTACATTAATGATGAGCTCGCGCTGAATGACTTTTCCTTCCGCGATGCGACGCCTTTCCTTGAAGTGCCCGCCAATACCACATTGAATATTGGACTGGCCTTCTCTGACAGTGAATCTGCCGACGATATCGTGGGCACCATTCCGGTCAACCTTAAGCCCCGGCGGAGCTACGTGGCGATCGCGAACGGTGTGCTTGATCCGAGCTCGTTTGCCGGCAACCCCGATGGCCGGTCGATTGGTTTCGACCTCTACACTAAAAAGAACATTCGTGAGGAAGCCCGCTGGAAGCGGTTTGTCGATGTGATTGTTTTCCATGGTTCGACCGACGCTCCCACTGTCGATGTCACGACGCCCGGCAACTACTGGCATCCGCTGGTGGACAATCTGACTTACGGTGAGTTCTCCCGCTACCGTACCCTGAGGGCAAAGCCCTACACGTTGAATATCACTCCCGGGAATGATCCCCAGACGGTGGTCGCTTCGTACGAAGCTGACCTGAGTGGCTTGAAGGGTGGCGCGGCAGTAGTGTTTGCCTCTGGCTTCTTCGATCCTCCCGCTAACGGAGACGGTCCCGGCTTTGGCCTGTTCGTTGCACTTCCCGATGGAACCGTCCTGGAACTGCCGGCTGCTAACCAGACTGCTCGCCTGCAGGTCATCCACAATTCGGCCGACGCTGCTGCTGAAGTCGTCGACATCTACGTAAATGATGAGATCTTCCTCCCTGGCTTTGAATTTCGCACCGCCACGCCGTTTGTTGATGTGCCCGCCGGTGTTGATCTGACTATCGGCGTTGCCGGTCCCGGCAGTGGTGGTCCGGAGGATATTATCGCAACGCTTCCTCCGATCAACCTGACCCCGGGCGAGACCTATGTTGGTATTGCCAATGGACTGCTGAATCCTGATGATTGGGCGGAGAACCCGGATGGTCGCTCGACCGCGTTCCAGCTCTTTGCGGCCGACGGTATCCGCGAGTCCGCTGTTCTGCCTTGGTTCGTCCGTGTTGTTGCATTTCACGGTGCAACCGACGCCCCCACGGTGGACATCGTTCCTCAGACTCGCTGGTGGCGTTTCCCGATCGTCAATAACCTGAGTTACGGGGACTTCTCAAACGCCATTCCGCTGTTGCCGAAGAAGTACATCCTGGATGTGACTCCGGGCGACGACAACAACACGGTGGTGGCCTCGTTTGTGGCTGACTTGAAGAGTCTACAGGGTGGCGCTGCGATAGTGTTCGCTTCTGGCTTCCTGGATCCGTCGGCCAACAACGAAGGCCCAGCCTTCGGTCTCTATGTCGCGTTGCCGGATGGTACCGTTTTCCCGCTCCCGGCCTATACCGGTGGCTATGCCAAGGCTAACGAAGGCAGTCAAAGCCTGGTGCCCAACACTTTTGCGCTGGATCAAAACTACCCGAACCCGTTCAACCCGTCAACGACTATATCCTTCACGCTGCCCGAGCGGAGTAACGTCACACTCGACGTCTACAACATGCTGGGCCAGAAGGTAGAAACCCTGGTTAACGGTCCCAAGCAAGCCGGGCGCCATGAGGTGGACTTCGACGCATCAAGTCTGGCTTCGGGTGTGTATTTCTACCGTATTGAATCCACCGCCGGTAGCGAAACCAAGAAGATGATGCTTCTCAAGTAGGGGTGTTTGGACATACCCCGTTCCTTGCACGGTGGCAGGGCGGTGACGAGTTACTCGTCCCGCCCTGTTCTATTTTGGGCTGTCCTGAAGAATGTCGGCGATGCGCTCTTAGGTCACTACGGTCCCACCGTGAAAACGACATCGTCACTGACCGTCTCACCGGCCGGGTCGGTGGCGGTAAACGTGATGCGTTCCGAACCCTGCCAGGTTTCATCAATCGGAATCACGGTAGCGATACCCTCGGAGACAGAGATTTCAAAGGCCTCAGACTGGGTGTATGTCCAATCAATCGCCTCCACGGTGTCATTGGGATCACTAATGTATGTGTTCAGATTCAGCGGCTCGAATTTGTTGCCAACGGCTACCGATTGATTCGGTATGTCGGATATTGTGGGTGGGCTATTCTCGACGGTGATCGGCATACCCATCAGCGGCCAGATCACCGCAACAAAGAAAGCCGTAACCAGCATCAAAATGGCGCTGGCAGGAATTCCGGTCGTGAAGAACTCCCCGGCGGAGAACTGCTTGCTCTCATAGGCAATCGCATTCGGCGCGGCACCCACCAAGGCGAGAAACGGCATGCCAGCGGTCACCAGTGACGCGAAGACAATCACCTCGGGAGCAACACCAAGATAGGGCGCTATTACCAGTGCGACCGGGAGCGAAATAGCGATGGCGGCAACGTTCATGATGAAGTTAGTCATGATCATCACGAAGAAAGCGATACCGACAATAAACACGAACCAGCCGGCGTTCTCCAGGAATCCGAGCCACCAGATCGCCATCCACGAGGCAGCTCCCGTCTGCCAGAGGCAGAAACCGATGCTCATGGCACCGCCGAAGAGCAGAATGATGTTCCAGGGAACGTCCTCGAGGTCATCTATTGAAAGGATTTTGAAGACAAAAAACAGGATTGTGGACATGAGAATAATGGCACTCTTGTTCACATCATCCAGCGCCGGTATGAACGACCGCAGACTCATAGTAGCAATCGTCAGACCGACGATTATCAGGGTCATGATCTCTTTCCGCGTGATCTGACCAAGTCCCTCATTCAGGGTATGCACTCGTTCGCGAAGACCTTCAATTCGCTTGTGTTCCGGGGGATAGTAGACACGGATGAACAAGAAGAGGATGAAGGTCATGAGGATACCGACCGGAGCCATGTAATAGGACAACTCGAAGAACCCAATATGGTAGCCGGTGATCTGGTTGAAGAAGCCAAGTGCAACAGCGCCACGAGCCGCACCGAGCAGCGTGATAATACTCCCCGCGCCCGCGACAAAGGCCATCCCGATGAAGAGCCCTTTACCGAATTTGGTGGGCTTCTCACCTTTCTCGTACAAGGAATAGACGGCCATCAGTAGTGGGAACACTGCCGCCGCAACGGCGGTGTGAGCCATGATAAGCGTCAGGGCGGAGGTCATGATAAAGCAGCCCAGATAGATCATGGATGTTCGTTCGCCCACCATGAGCAGCATCTTGTAGGCCATTCGTTTAGTCAGCCCCGTGCGTGCGAAGGCCATCCCGATCACGACCGAGCCGATGATGAACCACACCGAGGGGTCCATAAAATCCGTGAAAGCGGTACGCGCCGGGCGTATCAAGAACAGCGCCTGTATCACTCCGATTGTGATGGAAGTGATGCCGATAGGGATAACCTCAAATACCCACCATATGGCAGCCAGGAAGAAAAGCGCCAGTGCTGCCTTGCCCTCGCGGCTGAGCGCGAACTGTTTGCCGTTGGGATCGACCGCATCGGGCAAGTCCGGCAGAAAATACACTATGGCAAACAGGGTGATGCCCAGCAGCATGAATGCCAGGCGTCGGATGTCGATTTTTCGGGGAGGACCCGCCAGTTCCACTCGCTCCGGCATTTCCTCGGGCAGGCCCGCAGGATGTGGAGCTTCCGGACCTTCGGGCTTGAAAAACCTCTTTACGAGATCCAGCCTTCTAAGCAGTTCCACGATGAACCTCTGCTGTCAACTATAGGACCAACTTTGCAATTTCGCGAAACACGTCGACACTGCGAACGACGCCCACAACGCTGCCCTCTTTGAGTACCGGCAGAAGGTTCAGGTCCTTCAGCAGCATTGTATAGATGATCTTGCCGAGATGGTCGCCTTCTTTCGCCGTGCCCTCAATCGGCGACATCACCTCGCTAACCGGTCGTTTGGCGTGCTCTCGGATAGCCTGGACCCCGGAATCCGATGATAGGTCGATCAGGTTGGGGTCTACTTCGACGTCGAAGAGTTTTCGACGC
>WJKG01000117.1 GCA_014729205.1 candidate division GN15 bacterium
CGTTCGGTCAGCTCCAAATGTGGCTCTGCTGATCTGCTGGAGGCTATGGGGGGGAAGATCGATGCGCAGCCAATCGACGTCCAAAGGCACATTGACGAGGTCGGTTTTGGCTTTATGTTCGCCCCGTTGTTTCACCCTGCCATGAAGCATGCCGCCGGTCCACGAAAGGAACTTGGGGTCAGGACCGTGTTTAACCTGCTGGGGCCGATGACCAATCCTGCCGGCGTAAAGCGCCAGATTGTCGGTGTCTACGACAAGACTGTCATGCGCCTGATGGCCGAAGTGCTCATGCTGACCGGTTCGGAGCATGTCTTGGTAGTTCATTCTCACGATGGGCTCGATGAGTTTTCGGTTTGTGCTGCGAGTGATTTCGTGGAAGTTCGCGATTGCAAACTCAAAGAGGGCACAATGGCGCCAACGGATGTCGGTCTGACTCAGCATCCGGCTGAATCGCTCGGTGGCGGGAATCCCGACCAGAATCTGGGCATTCTCAAAGGTATTCTTGACGGCGAACAAGGTCCCTACGGTGACGCGGTTGCGTTCAACGCCGGGGCAGTGCTGTACGTCGCAGGTCTATCTGCCACTCTCAAGGACGGAGTTGGGCAGGCGCTGGAAGTCATGAACAATGGCAAGGCGGCCAAGAAACTCAATCAGTGGGTCGAGTGTTCTCACAACTAATGGCTACGAGGACCAAAGGAAACGAATCCGAGACATACAAACCCGGTGTGCCCGGTCGCCTGATTGGGGGCATCAAGCACTACATCAGCGATATCCGTCGCTTCTCTCGCAATGTAAGATTGTACCTACTCGGTTCGGCCCTGATGGGACTGAACTTCCAGGTCTTTCTTGTCCTCTTTAATCTCTACCTAAAGGAACTGGGTTATCCCGAGGGTGATATCGGGCAGTTCATTTCCGCGCGTGCGGTGGGGATGACAATGGTGGCAATCCCGGCAGCGATCCTCCTTGGTCGGCTGCGTCTAAAGCCGTTTCTGCTCACCAGTTGTGTGCTGCTGGCCATCTTCAGTTTCGTGATGGTGACGTACCCTGTCTATCACATCATGCTGATGTTCGCCATCCTGGCAGGCATGTCGTTCGCCATCTTCAGGGTCGCTGGTGGACCGTTCTTCATGCGCAACTCCACTAAAGTCGAGCGTACCCATGTCTTCTCATTCTCGTTTGGTATGATGCTCCTTGCCGGCATGATTGGCTCAGTAGGGTCGGGCGAGTTAGCAGCAGCGATTGGCGACTACTATGGTGATATCGTCCTCGGCTACAAGTATGCCCTGTACATAGGTATCGCCGTAGCCTTGCTGGCTCTGGCACCGTTCGCATTGATCGAGGCGGCGCGCCCGTCGAAAGATGAAAATCGTATCCGGCTCAACCGTGAACAGCTCAGAAGGCGTGGGAAATTCTACTTCAAGATCATGCTCGCAAATCTGATCATAGGCTCCGGTGCCGGACTCGTGATACCATTTCTGACGCTGTACTTCCGGGATCGCTTTGGTCTGCCACCGGATGCGATCGGGAAGTACTACGCACTGGTGCATTTCTCGATGTTGGCCGGAACGCTCATAGGACCGGTGCTCGCGAGGCGGTTCGGGCTGGTACGGACAGTAGTCATGACCCAGCTCGCCTCGATACCATTCATGCTGATTCTCTCTTATAGCTACATTCTGCCGCTTTCAGTAGCCGCATTTGTTGTCCGTGGTGGTCTGATGAATCTGGGGGTACCCATCACCAATAACCTCGGTATGGAACTGGCCGAAGAGAACGAGCAGGGATTGGCTAACGCCCTGCTGATGATTGCCTGGACCGGTTCCTGGATGTTCTCCTCTGTCATCGGGGGGCACCTGATCGAGGCCTATGGGTACACCGTGGCGATGAATATAACGGTAACATTGTATGTGACATCCTCGATTGTCTTCTATAGCTTCTTCCGAAAGGCCGAAGTGCACTCCGAGAAAGAACACGCCTGGGTGATTGTGCGGGAGAATGTCATATGAGCGATATCCTCACCAGGATTGCCATGAACAAGCGGATCGAGGTGGATGATCTGAAAATCGAACGGCCGTTCGATTCGATCCGGATCGAGCCACAGCCCGACGCTGCCTTCCCATTCCGGAATGCTCTGGCAGGCGATAGCATCAACATCATCGCTGAGTTGAAAAAGGGGTCGCCCTCTCGCGGGGTACTCAAAGAGGATTTCGATGTGAAGGCTATGGCGCGTCAGTATCGCGACGGTGGTGCTGCTGCCCTCTCAGTGCTGACCGATCGCAAGTTCTTCTACGGTCGACCGGAATACATGGCCGAGGCCAAACAGGCGACAGAGTTACCAATCCTGTGCAAGGAGTTTATACTCGATCGCTGGCAATTGCATTTCGCACGCCGCATGAAGGCCGATGCCGTCCTGTTGATCGCTGCACTTCTGGCCGAACCCGTTCTGAAGGAGTTCATCGAAGAGGGAGAGTCGATCGGACTGGACTGTCTGGTCGAAGCCCATAACGAGGCGGAGGTCGAAGCTGCCGTCAGTGCCGGAGCGCGGGTAATCGGCGTCAACAACCGCAACCTGAAGACGTTCGAAGTGTCTCTGGAAGTCAGCGAGATACTGGCCAGGCTCATTCCCGAGCACTGTATCAAAGTGGCTGAGTCCGGTATCTTCGCTCATGACGACATAAGCAGGCTTCAACAAGCCGGTTACAACTGCTTCTTGATTGGCGAGTCCCTGGTAACCAGTCACAACCCGCCAGCGCTTTTGCGCCGGTTGCGAGGTGTCTGATGGTGAATTTCGATATCAAAGTCTGCGGTATAACGCGTGTGGAAGACGCACGCAAAGCGGCGCATCTGGGAGCGAGGTTGATCGGCCTGATCTTCTATCCCAAATCACCGCGTTATGTGACAGTCGATCAAGCCCGTGACATCAGCCAGGGGATTGAAGGAGAGATCTCCCGCGTTGGTGTGTTTGTAGACGCTACCGTACAAGAGATGGACAGTATTGCCAGCAAAGTCGGCCTGGAGTACCTTCAGGTGCACGGGGCTCTTGGCGACGGCGACCTGCTGGATATTCATACTGCCGGTTTGCGGGTGATTCGGCCGTATCATATACAGCACGTGACAGACTATGATCAAGTATACCGATCAAAGGCCGATTATGTGATGCTGGATAACGCCACGAAGGCAATGCCGGGCGGGACCGGGAAGACATTCGACTGGTCGCTTCGGCCACCCCGGCCAATTCGCAACCTGGTGTTGGCGGGTGGTATCAACGAGAGCAATATTGAAGACGGCGTCCGCCTCTTCACTCCGGCGGTTGTGGACGTGAACTCTGGAGTGGAAAGCGAGCCGGGAATGAAGTCACCGGAGAAAATGGAGCGCCTGTTCGAGATATGTGCGAGGTTACAGTGTGAGCAGAGCTAAGAACAGACCCCGGAGAGGACCGGATCGGAAGGGTCGGTTTGGAGCGTTCGGTGGTCGATACGTACCCGAGACAGTTATGATGGCCCTGAACGAGTTGGAGCAGGGTTACCGAAAGCTGCGCCGTGAAAAGTCGTTCACAGCCGAACTGAAGAGTACGCTTGCGGATTTTGTCGGTCGTCCGACGCCCCTGTATTTCGCGGAACGCTTCACAAACCATGTGCGCGGCCCGAGAATCTGGTTCAAACGAGAGGACCTCACCCACACTGGCGCTCATAAGATCAACAACACGGTGGGGCAGATTTTGCTCGCCCGGCACATGGGCAAAGAGCGCATCATCGCCGAAACCGGTGCCGGCCAGCACGGTCTGGCGACAGCAACAGTCTGTGCCCGATTCGGTCTGCCGTGTATTATCTACATGGGTGCGGAGGATATCGAGCGCCAGGCCCCGAATGTGCAGAAGATGAACCTGCTGGGTGCAGAGGTCCGTGAGGTTACCTCCGGTTCGGCAACACTCAAGGACGCAACCAGTGAGGCACTTCGCGACTGGGTAACCAACGTACGCGACACCTTCTATATCATTGGCTCGGTGGTTGGTCCGCATCCGTACCCCATGATCGTCCGGGATTTCCAGGCCGTCATTGGTCGAGAAACTCGCCGTCAGGCGCGTCGTGCTTTTGGAAAGCTGCCATCGGCACTGATTGCCTGTATCGGTGGCGGTTCTAATGCGCTGGGGATGTTCCATCCCTTCGTCAGTGATAAGAAAGTGGCCATGTACGGTATTGAAGCCGCCGGCAAAGGGCTGCGAAGCGGTCTGCATGCCGCCACCTTGTCCAAAGGAAAGCCGGGGGTGTTGCATGGCTCGTTCAGTTACTTGATCTATGACCGCGATGGTCAGATCATCCTGCCACATTCTGTATCGGCCGGTCTGGACTATCCCGGTGTCGGCCCGGAGCACTCATACCTGAAGGATATCGGCCGCGTCATGTATCACTCGGCCACCGATAAACAGGCGATCGAGGCATTCGAAGAGGTGACTCGACTGGAGGGGATCGTTCCTGCTATGGAAACTTCGCACGCGCTGGCATGGCTGGTTCGCAACAGTGACCGCTTCAAAAAGGGTGACAACGTCGTAGTGTGCTTTTCGGGGCGTGGTGACAAGGATATGCCCATCTACGATCGCTGGCAGCGGGAGAAATCATGAATCGTATCGCCCGCTGCATCGACGAGTCGGGTGCCGGCAAGCTGCTGGTACCGTTTTTCACCGGTGGATTCCCGAGCATGCGGCAATCCATGCGTTTTGTTGAGATTGCCGCTGGAGCCGGTGCCGACATGATTGAGATAGGGGTTCCGTTCTCTGACCCGATGGCCGACGGTCCTCAGATTCAGTACTCATCGCAGAAGGCACTTGATAACGGTGTTTCACTCAAGAGTATACTTGAGGGTGTAGCCACGCTGCGCAAGCGTATCAATACACCGATCCTCTTGATGGGTTATTATAACCCATTGTTGGCTTTTGGTGAAAAACGCTTCATGAAGCAGGCCTCCCAGGCCGGGGTGGATGGCCTGATTGTGCCGGATGTGCCGGTAGACGAGGCTGCCGACTTCAAGCGCCGAGCAGAAGAACATGATCTGTCGACAGTCTTCCTTGTCGCTCCCACTACCAGCGAGGATCGGATTAAAGTAATTGACAACAACTGCAGCCATTTCGTATATGCCGTAACCGTGGCCGGAGTCACGGGAGCTCGTCGCGGCTTCGGCTCGGATACCTTCGACTATTTGTCCCGTCTCAAGGTGCAATTGCGCAAACCGTTTGTGGCGGGATTTGGTGTATCCTCCCCGGAGGCAGCCCGGAAACTGGTCCGGTTTGCCGATGGCGTTGTGGTAGGATCAGCGCTGGTAAAGACCATCCGCGAAGCGCGCAACCGGGCTGCTTCTGAGAAGGACGTAGCGAGGTTCATTGATAGTCTTCGCCGGGCGCTGTAAGGCAGGCGAGTGAGAGGCAGATGAGTTTCAAGGACAACTATCAAGCGGAGTTTGCCCGTGCGGCCGAAAAGGCCTTTCCGGTTGCATATCCCGATACTCCCTCGAGCAATCTAAACGCAGAGAGCATCTTCGGCATGCTCGGCCTGCCCAAGGATCACAAAATGGGCCGGTTCTGCCTGCCTGTCTTTCGGTTTGCCAAAGAGCTCAAGACCAAACCACCCGAGATCGCCCAGGAGCTCTGCGACGCAATGAATGACATACTTGCGGCCGAGAGCTCCGATATCCGCTGCGAGGCTGTCGGCGGGTTTGTCAACGCTCGCATCGACCCGGCCAATATGGCTCGGAGCACCCTGTCCGACATCCTTGAGCAGGGCGAGCGGTTTGGACTGAGCGATGAAGGCAAGGGCCAGACGACACTGGTCGAGTACAGCTCCTGTAACATCGCCAAACCGTTTGGCATTGGACATCTTCGTACGACCATCATTGGCAACTCCCTGCGGTTGATCTTCCAGAAGCTCGGTCATACTGTTGTCGGCATCAATTATCTGGGGGACTGGGGCACCCAGTTCGGCAAACTGATTGTCGCCTATCGCCTGTGGGGTGAAGGGCTGGATCTCACTGAGAACGCCGTCGAAAAGCTATATGGTCTGTACGTCCGCTTCCACAAGGAAGCCGAGGACAACCCGGAGCTTGATGAGCAGGCGCGCGAAGCCTTCAAGCAACTCGAAGAAGGCAACGCCGAAGAACAGAAGCTGTGGGAGCGATTTCGGACGCTTTCGCTCAAGGAGTTCGAACGCATCTACGCTCTCATGGGGATCGAGTTCGATTGGATCACCGGCGAGGCGTTCCTTAACGACAAGATGGAGCCGGTTATAGAGCGCTTCCGTAAGGCTGGGTTGACCTCCATATCTCGCGGGGCGGAAGTGGTAGACCTGCATGACGAACAACTGCCACCATTGTTGCTCCGCAAGGCCGATGGGGCCACGCTATACGCCACGCGCGACCTTGCCGGCCTGCTGTATCGCTGGGACACATGGTACTTCTCGCTGATGCTGTATGTCGTGGCAACGTCGCAGTCGGACCACTTCAAGCAGGTCTTCAAGGCGGTTGATTTACTCGAGCAGGCCGAAGGCATACCGGAGGAAGAACGTGCCAGCGCCCGGGTGGCGCATGTTGATTTCGGCTGGGTCAAGTTCATGGATACGGCCACCGGATCGGCACAGATGATGTCCACACGGAAGGGAAATATCGTTTTTCTCGAGGACGTCATTGCCAAGGCTAAAGCATTGGCCCGCGAGCGGATCCTCCAGCGTAATCCCGATACTGAGGACATCGATAAGACAGCCCATATGATCGGAGTTGGCGCGATTGTCTTCTCTCAATTCATGGCCAAACGACAGAAAGACATCAGTTTCGACTGGGATCAGGTGCTCAGCTTCGAGGGTGAGACTGGTCCCTATCTGCAGTACACCCATGCCCGTCTGTGCTCGCTGCTTCGCCACTATGAGGCTGAAGTGCCCAGCGCCTTTGATCCTGCCTACCTGGGTGGTGAGGAAGAGCAACGCGTTGTCGAGTTGCTGTACGATTTTCCGCGGGCATTACACGATGCGGCGGGAAACTTCGATCCGTACTATATCGGTACCCATCTGCTCAAGCTCTCGGCAGCCTTCAACAAAGTCTATCAGCGTAAGGACGAGCAGGGGAAAATCGACAAAATTATCTCAGAGGACCACGCCGAGCGCACTCAGGCTCGTATAGTATTGGTTAAGGCAGTGCAAACGGTGGTCGGTGAGGGCCTCAGGCTTCTCGGGATACCGGCGCCGCAACAGATGTAGGGATACACGATTACCGCAGAGATGCCCGTGGCCTGCGGATAGAGATAGTGAGTAGCGTATGTTGATCGTAATGGAGACCGCCGCCACCCCTCAACAGGTGGAGAAGGTGTGCCGGGAGATTGAGTCGATGGGGCTCACTGCGCATCCCATTCCCGGAGCACAGCGAACCGCGATTGGTGTCACCGGCAACAAGGCCCAGGTTGATGCCGACAAGATTTACGCCCAGGAGGGAGTGCGGGAGATAATCCATGTCACTGCTCCCTATAAACTTGTCAGTAGAGAATTCTATCCGGAGGATACTGTTGTCGATGTTGGCGGAGTCAAAGTCGGGGGCGATGAACTGGTTGTCATGGCCGGTCCCTGTTCGGTCGAGAGCCGCGAGCAGTGCTTCACGATTGCTGAGATTGTCGCGCGGGGGGGCGCCAAGATCTTCCGTGGTGGTGCCTACAAACCGCGCACATCACCGTACAGTTTCCAGGGGCTC
>WJKG01000118.1 GCA_014729205.1 candidate division GN15 bacterium
CACCGAACTCCTTGTCGGGCATCGAAACCACGACCGCCTGCTCAACACCATCGATTCGGCCCAACGCCGCTTCTATCTGTTCAGGATGGATATTCTCCCCGCCTGAGACAAACATGTTGTCGATACGGCCGGAAACGACCAGGTTATCGTCCGTGTCGAAATGGCCACAGTCACCGGTGTGATACCATCCATCGGAGTCGATTGCATCGATAACCGGTCCCGATTCATCGATCAGCCGCCGAAACAGGCACTCCCCACGGACGAGAATCTCGCCGTCGTCAGCGATCATTAGCTCGCGATATGGTAGTACTCTTCCTGCCGTGTGCCATTGTTCGGTCGCTCCCAAAGAGGTGGTACAGACCTGCGAAGCCATCTCAGTCAGACCGTAGCTGGTTGCCATGCGCAGATTCAGATCCTTTGCCTGCGCGACCAGCGAGGCGCTTAGCGGCCCTCCGCCAACCAAAATGGCGCGAGCGCTCTTGAGATAGGGAAGGACAGTATCATCCTGGAGCAATCGATACAACTGAGTCGGTACCAGCGAGAGATGAGTCGGCCGCATCTCGGCCACTGTTTCCGAGAGTGTCCAGTCCGCTGCCGGGACGGCAATGCTTGCACCCGCCACCAGGCAGCGTACCAGTATGGCAAGGCCGCCTACGTGGTAGAGCGGAAGGGCCAGTAACCATCGATCCAATGACTCCAGAGCGATATTCTGTGCTGAACCCGATGCGGAGTAGTAATGAGCACCAAGGGTGTGCAGTGCTGCGCGAGGTCGACCAGTAGTTCCCGAGGTCAGCATCACAGTAGCCTCGCGATCCAGAGACCACCCGTCGCCAGTCACGGGTAAGACGGAACCGTCCGCAAGCGGGATCTCGCGGAGCGTTCTCGATACGCCAAGCCAACGGTTGTATTCCCCCGTCTGCCCCGGGGTAAGCTTGTCCGAAAGCGGGCAGGCCACAGCTTTCAGCCTCCACAGTGCCAGTATGCACTCGATCGTATCGCGGGGCGACAGACCCTGTAAAGCTACTCGATCGGACTCTTTGACACCATCCATACCCAGCACCGCGGCAAGCTTGGCAACGGTGCCATAGAGGTCTCCATAGGTAATAGACTGGTCGGGAAGCACCAGGAACGGGCGTTCCGGTTCTGCCTCGGCGTTGGTAGTGAGAGGATCAGGGGTACGTATCACATTCTACTTTCTGTAAGCGGTCCATCTTCGGTTCACAGTCCTTCCCTGCCAGTTGATCAAGCCGGATTTCTCCGGGATGCGTGTATATATCGCCAATCAGGATGTCTTCTGCAAGCCATCGGCGTGTGTCGAGTCCAACCGCTGTCTTGCGCGGCGTCACTACCGAGGCCAGCTGCGCCAGTGAGGCCAAACCCAGGCCGGATTCAAACATGCTGGTCACTACCGGGGTGGCCCCCATCGCCACCGCCGCCCGTGCGAAGGCCATTGATCGCTCAATCCCCAGCAGCGTCGGTTTGAGGATCACGGCTGTCAGCGCCGGCAGTTCGCGAAGCATCGTGGGAGTAGTGCTCAGGAGGGATTCATCGATAGCAACCGAAGCATCGGGCTGGCTGCGAAGCAACTGGCTCAGGTTCGATATACCGCTCACTGGCTCTTCCATATACTCGATCCCGAGCCTGCTTACCTTCTCTAATAGCTGTAACGCTGTATGCACCTCGAAAGTGCCGTTGGCGTCCAGACGGAGTTTGACATCTGGGCCAACAGTATCGCGCACTCTCTCAATCAGTTCAACAGCTTCAGCCAAACCGTTGCGCCCGATCTTCAATTTGACTGTGCGATACCCCTGCGATACCGCCTCTTTCGCCTGCTTTAGCATTGAAGACGCGTTGCCCGCCAACAGGGCGTTGACTTCGACCCCCTCGCTCGGTGAATCCGTCAAAAGGCGGCCTATCGAGCACCCACGGGACGAGGCTAATAGTGACAGTGTTGCCATCTCGATACCACAGCGAACCGAAGGAGCCAGGTTATGCTGTCCCAGCCACTGCTCGAATGCACCTGAGAGTTCTTCCAGATGCAAAGGGACTTCCTGACTCAGGGCTCCCCAGCGCCATTTGACAGCCTGCTGCTCACATTCAGCCAGTGATTCCGGACTGAATCCCGGCAGGGGTGCAATCTCACCCAGACCCGTATGTTCCGCCTCGTCAGTCATCCTGATCACAAGGCCTTCGCGATGCGTCAGGCTCGCATCTGATGTAACCGGACGTGCCAACTGCAAGCGATAGCGAAACAGGTCTATTGATGTCAATTTCATATCATCCATCCCACGGAGAAGAGAACCGCAAACAGAAGCAGTAACTTGCCGGTTGTTGCCAGAACGTTGTTGAGTCGCGGACCATCAACAGTGGCGCAGACCGTGCGGAAGGTCGGGATCGCGATCAAAGGGACCACCAGTGTTAACAGCACCCAGATGGATGCCTTGTGTGCAATACATAGTGCGGTTGGAATCAGGCTGCCAATCACGACCGCCAGCACGTATTCCATTCGTCCGAAAGTCCGACCGAACCGTGCTGCCAGAGTGCGTTTGTTGGCCCGGCGGTCGCTATCTATGTCACGAAGGTTATTCACCGCCAGTATGGCCACCGAGAACAGGCCGGGGGAGAGGCCGGCTATCAGCACTGTCGCGTCGATCGTCAGCGCTTGCACGTAATAGGTGCCACCGACCGCTACCGGCCCGAAGAAGACCAGCACGAAGATCTCGCCGAGTCCATTGTAGCCCAGCGGATACGGGCCCGCCGTGTAGAGTATGCCAAACAGAATGGACAACAGCCCGATCACGACAATCGGCCAGCCGCCGCGCACGACCAGGTAGATTCCGATCACGAAGGCGGCCCCGAACACAATCGCCGTTGCAGTACGCATCGCTGACGGGGACACCAATCCCGCCTGGGTCACGCGAAGTGGCCCCAGTCGCTCGCCCTCATCGGCTCCCTTGGTATAGTCGTAGTAGTCGTTGGCGTAATTGGTGCCAATCTGAATAAGCATCGCCCCGGCCAGTGCCGCCAGCGCCGCCCAGAGCTGAAAGGTGCCATCAACCGCGGCCATTGCTGTCCCCATAAACACCGGGGCCATAGCCGCCCAGAGTGTCTTGGGGCGGGCCGCCAGCACCCAGACCGCAATGCTACCGGGCTGTTCGTCCGCCATGGGCCTCCTTACGGTTGACGGGGGAACTTGGAGAAGTCCGGTTTGCGCTTTTCGACAAAAGCGTTGCGCCCCTCTTGTCCCTCCGGTGTCATATAGAACAACATGGTGGCATTGCCGGCCAGCTCCTGCAGTCCCGCTTGGCCGTCGCAGTCGGCATTCAATGCTGCCTTCAGACAGCGGATGGCAATTGGCGAATTGGCCAGAATCTCCCGGCACCACTGCAGCGTTTCTTCCTCCAATCGCTCATAGGGCACAACCGTATTGACCAAACCCATATCAAGGGCCTGCTGCGCGTTGTACTGACGGCAAAGAAACCAGATTTCACGGGCCTTCTTCTGGCCGACAATTCGCGCCATGAAGCTGGCGCCGTAGCCACCATCGAACGACCCCACTTTGGGACCCGTCTGGCCGAAGATGGCGTTGTCAGCGGCAATCGTCAGATCGCACATCAGGTGCAACACGTGTCCGCCGCCAATGGCATATCCGGCTACCATGGCGACAATCGGCTTGGGGCAGGTCCGCATCTGGCGCTGGAAATCGAGGACATTGAGGCGATTGACCCCGGTGTCGTCCCGGTAGCCCGTTTCCCCGCGGATCTTCTGGTCGCCGCCGGAGCAGAACGCCTTTTCACCCTGCCCGGTGAGAATAACCACCCCGATTTCGGCATCCTCGCGAGCATCAGCCAAAGCCTGGCTCATCTCAAACACCGTCTGTGGACGGAAGGCATTGCGCACCTGAGGGCGGTTGATGGTAATCTTAGCGATTCCCTCTGCCTTGTGATAGAGGATATCCTGGTACTCACCTGCTTCTTTCCAGTCGATTGCCATACTCCTGTCATCCTTTTCGCAGAAGACGCCGCAGCGCCGATGTGAACGCTTCCGGCCGTTCCTCATGTGTGTTGTGCCCGGCGCCCTCAATGATCGTAGTTGTCAAACGTGAGTTGTGCTCGGTCATTCGCCGGGCGATTTGGCGGAATTTATCATCATTCTCCCCGACAATCAAGTGCATGGGACAGCTCACCGATGCGAGCTTCTCCCACAGCGGCGGCTGAACCCCGGTGCCCATCATACGCAAGGAAAGCGCCAGTCCCTTTGGATCCTGACGACCGCGACGGGCAATAACCTGCTGCAGTTGCTCCTTATCTGCAGCCAGCGTGGTAAACAAGGGCTGGCTGTACCACCAGGTCAAAAACTGTTCGAGAGGTTCGCTTTCCAGGCGCTCGGCAAGGGCTTCATCGTGAAGGCGCCGCTGCCGACGTTCCTGTTCGCCCTGCAATCCGGGCGAACCGGACTCGATTACTACACCGTTGAGCAGCTTCGGATAATGAACTGCCAGATATAGAGCCAGTCGTCCACCCATGGAGTAGCCTGCAAGAGATATCGGCCTCCCAAAACCCTCGATAACCTCGGCCAGCGCATCGGCGACCCGGGGCATGGCAAAGAAATTCTCATGGTCAAATGTCACCGTCCGTCCGTGGCCGGGAAGGTCGACCGCACAGCAATAGTAATCACCCTCCAGATGCTCCATGACCTCTGTCCAGTCGGCAACATCCCCCATGAAACCATGTAGCAGCCAGAGCGGAGGTTTGGTGGAATCCCCTCGACGAACGATATGCCACTGGTATTCGACCATCAACCGCCCCGCAGCTCTTTCCGTATTGACTCCAGCAGCGATCTATGGTGCTCCAGGTTCGCTTGGCGATCACTGCGGACCTCGACAATAGCCGACTGCCGGTCACCGTGAAGGCGCTCTATGGACTCGATCAACTCATCATTCGAGCCTGGCGATGCATACGCAAGGCCGAATTGCGCGGCAGCCGAGGCGAAAGTAAGACCGTGCGGTGTGCCAAAGAACGACTCAAAGACATCGTCACACTCCGCTACCGGCAAAAACTGGAATATCCCGCCACCATCATTGTTGATAGCCACCGTAATCACCGGTTGTTTCGATTTGGCCATCATGGCCAGTGAGTTTAGATCGTGCAGGGCGGCCAAATCACCAATGAGCAGCGTCACTGACTTGTCCAACCCCGCGCCAAACCCGCAGGCACTGGCGATTGTCCCATCGATTCCGCTCGCTCCGCGGTTTGCCCCAACCTGCAGCCGCGGACCATTCGGTGCCACGAAACTGTCCAGATCGCGGATTGGCATGCTGCTGGCTGCCCACAAGCCGGTCCCTTCGGGAGCACATCTTGCGACTGCGCGAGCTACCGACGCTTCTGTGAGCTTGTTCGTGTCATCCAGCTCACGCCTCAATATGTCTTCGACAGCATGAGATTGTGATTGCCAATCGCTCAGCCATTCGGCGTTGGACGAGGTTGTGATCAGAGGCAGGATCAAATCGCAAAAAGGCGCGAGATCCATGGTTACTCGCTCAGTTACTACGTGGTTGGGGTCGCTGCCGCGGTTGTGCGATGTGACATGTACATACCGGGTGGTAGGTATCCGGCTCAGGTACTGATGCAGCCGCTTGCTGGTTGGTTGCTCGCCCAGGTGCAGTACCGTCACCGGCTGCTGTTCTCCGGTCCGTGCCGCCAGAATGAGGTCGGCGTATGCGATTCGTTGCGGTACCTGCTGCCCGAATCGCAGGCCGGACTGAATGTCGGCGATCACCGGCCAGTTCAGACGCGTGGCAAGTCGTGAGATCGGCTCCAGTTGCGTCATTGTGTCGGGCCGACCAACGATGAGCAGTCCGTGCTCGGACTCGTTCAGATCGGCAGCGAGCCGGTCCAGATCGCCTGGTTGCGACACGGCGTCTGACCTGGTATGTACTGTCAGCGGCCGCTCAGCGTCGAGCCAGACACCGACTGCCTGCAAGTAGTCGGCGAAATCAACTGGAGCATCGATCGGTGCCAGTGGCTCGGGAAACGGACAATCCACATGCACCGGGCCGGCCGGAGTTGTCATCGCGTGGGACACCGCCCCGTCGATGGTGGAAAGCACGTACACTGGATTGACATCGTGGCTGGGACAACTGAACTGGTGGAACCACCGGACGTAACGACCAAACAAGTGCATCTGGTCAATTGTCTGATTGGCCCCCGTATCCCACAACTCCGGTGGGCGGTTGGCGGTGAGAACGAGCATCGGTAGCCGTGACTGCCAGGCCTCAATGACTGCCGGGTAGTAGTTGGCGCCCGCCGTTCCGGAAGTGCATATTAACACCGCTGGCATGCCGGTCGCTCGCGCATAGCCCAGGGCACGAAAGGCGCTTCCACGCTCATCGAAATGGATGTGGCAATTCGTTCGGGGGTGTCGCGCGGCAGCGATTGTCAACGGAGTGTTGCGCGACCCGGGGGAGAGGCAGTATTCAGTGATACCATGACGGGCCAGTTCCTCCACCATGAGCGTCGCCCACAACTGGTTGATATTGGCCGCTGTCGTATCCATCATGCGGTGAATGCCCCGAGTAGACTTCCCAGTTTTGCGTCGAGCTCCTGCCATTCGGCCTCGGCGGTGCTGCCATCGACGATTCCAGCGCCCACATAGAACAGCACCCGTTTCGGAGTGACCAGCGCCGAGCGGATCCCCACTGCGAACTCCGCTGCCTGGGCCGCCACCCATCCCACGGGACCGGCATACCACCCACGTTCTACCGGCGAGAGCTGCCGGAGTTCGCCAACGGCCTTGTCCACCGGGTAGCCGGCTACCGCTGGAGTGGGGTGTAGTGTGGTCAAGATGTCAGCATCGTCGACTCCGGACTTCAAACGACCTCTGAAACGCTCGATGCGGTGCATCAAGCGCGGTAGTCGGACGACCTGTGTTGTCTGATCGGTAGTGACCTCGTCGCAAAGTGTATGCAACGAGTCGGCTACATGGCGCGCCACAAATCCGTGCTCGCGCTTCTCCTTGTCGCACGACAGCAGTTCCGCCTCGCGTTCGGTGTCCTCGACATCGGTATGCCCCCGCTCCCGTGTGCCGGCGACGGCCTCGGAAGCAATGGTTGTTCCCCGACGGGCATACAGTCGCTCGGGCGACGCGCCCAGGAAGCAATAGCCCGGTTGGGGGCTGAGGCCAAAGAGGTAGGTGTTGGTCATTGTCTCACGAAGTCGCGCCAGCACACTCCAGGGTTGAATCGGCCGATCGATTATCAGCGTACTCTGACGGTCCAATACCAGCTTTTCGAGCTCGCTGGCGCTCAGGGTTGGCAATATCCGTGTAAGCTGCTGTTGCCACGCCTCATAATCCGGCGTGTGCTGCAACTTCGATATTGCGAGGTTTGCCTTCATGCGCTCCAGATCGGCCATTTCGGCAAGTGTCGATGATTGCTCGTCGACAGCATCCAAGTTGCCCTCGGCAACATGGCAGGCGAGGATGGATTCCTCACCGGTCCGTGTTAACTCCCATTGCGGCAACACCAGATGCAATGTGCCAAATGGTCGCCAATCGTTGCTCAGGGGGCGTTTGGGGTCGAAACACATCCCGCCATAGTAGCGGCCCATCGCTGCTTCATACCCAAACCGGCTATGCAGTTCGCGCGTGAGTATGTCAGGTGAATCGGTTGGTGCCAGGGCGAGCTCGTCGGCGCACCCGAAGGCCGCATGCTCTGAATGCCCTTTGCGATCCCGCCAATAGAACAGGCCTGCACCTGAGCGCGCAGCCAGCCAGGCCAACGGGTCAACGGCAGGCAGTTTCACCTCAAGACGAACAATCCTGTTGCCGTCACGATTAGCTCCGGAGTAGCCGCGCAGACTCTCCAGCAGCTCGCGAACAGCACCAGTCAGGTGCTCGCTGATATGGTTACCAACTGCCGTCTTCACGGTTTCTCTCCAACATAAATAGTGGCTATGCCCAGTGTGAGAATGTCTTGTCGGACGTTTATGAAGCCGGCATCACGCATTAACTCACAGAACTGCTCACCGTAGGGAAACGTTTCCACGGTCTTGTTCAGATATGAGTAGGCGAACCCATCGCCGGAAACCACCGCACCCAGGCGCGGCAGCAAATGGCGGAAATACAGCAAATAGGCGCGGCGTACCAGAGCGTTGCCGGGCAATGAGAATTCCAGTATCAGTGCTCGTCCGCCCTGTCGGAGCACGCGATACATCTCAGCCAGCCCCTTATCTACCTGCGGCACATTGCGTATGCCAAAAGCAATGGTGCTCACATCGAACGACTCATCGGCGAACGGCAGAGCCTGGGCATCTCCGTGTTTGAGCTTCAGTCGATCGCCCAGTCCGCGTTCGTCTATCTTGTGCCGGCCAATGTCCAACATCCGCTCGGCCAAATCCACTCCTGACCCGCAGTTAACGCGCGAGGATTGGCTTATCAACGAGAGTAACACATCGGCTGTACCGGTGGCCACATCGAGTACCCGCAGGTCGTCCCCGGGCGGCAGGTGACGCACCAGGCGGTTGCGCCAGAGCACATCGCGTCCGCCGGAAAGCACCCGGTTGAGCAGGTCGTATCGATGTGCAATCCGGTCGAACATCGCCGGAGCATCATCGCGCGAGGGGATACTCTCTCTCGCGCCAGCCGTCTGGTTGTGTGCACTCTCGTTAGTCATCGTTTCACGCTTTATTACGTAACCGGCACAATATACCGTATTCGCGTCTAATCACAAGCGCCACATCACATTTGACGTATCACGGGAAATGGTCTATTGCCTCGGAGATGGCGATTGCGTAGTTTGTACGCATTGGCCCGACAATGCGAAAGGACGTTTCATGCAATACCGCAAACTGGGCCGCTATGGCCTCAAGGTCTCGGAAATAGCTATCGGTGCCTGGCTTACCTACGGCGGTTCGGTCGCCGAGAAGAAAGCTACCCCGATCATCCGCACCGCCATTGACAGCGGCATCAATTTCATCGATATCGCCGACATCTATACCCGCGGTGAAGCCGAAAATGTGGTCGGCAAAGCTATCGAGGGGATACCTCGGTCCGACCTGGTCATTTCCTCTAAGTTGTTCTGGCCCATGACGGACAATGTCAACGACCGGGGCCTGTCGCGAAAGCACATCATGGAGTCGGTGCACAAGTCGCTGCGACGCATTGGTACCGACTATCTCGACCTGTACTTCTGCCACCGGTTCGATCCGGAGACGCCGGTCGACGAGACAGTGCGGGCTATGGACGACCTCGTGCACCAGGGCAAGGTGCTCTACTGGGGGACCTCTGTCTGGAGCGCCCAGCAAATCGAATGGGCGCACCATGAGGCCGCTCGCTATGGCTGCTACCCGCCCGCCATGGAACAACCGCGCTACAACATGATTGATCGCCATATCGAGCCTGAGATCATGCCTGCCTGCTCCAGGCTTGGCATGGGACTGACCGTCTGGTCGCCGCTGGCCCAGGGACTACTGACCGGCAAATACAACGATGGCCCGCCGCCGGGCAGTCGTGGTGCCGAGACCGAGTGGCTCAAAAACGACCTGACCGAGCAGAAACTCGATGTTGTTCGGCGGCTCACCGAAGTCGCCAACGATCTGGGCATTCCCGTGTCCAGCCTGGCTCTGGCCTGGACCCTCAGGCGCCCCGAAATCAGTTGTGCGATTATCGGTGCCACCAGCCCCCAGCATGTTCAAGAGAACGTGAAGGCTACCGAGGTCATGCTCGATGACGCCACCCTTGAGCGTATTGAGGACATCTTGGCCTCTATCGATACC
>WJKG01000119.1 GCA_014729205.1 candidate division GN15 bacterium
GGCGCGAACTCAGGTGCGTTATTGCAGACTCAGTGTAGCTGCTACGGCCATATAGTCATCATCGGTCTGGATAGAACACATATGCCCCTCGGTTACCGTTTGAAGAACCGCCTGCGCCACCTGGGAGACGGCGAAGATCGATCCCGCGGTCTGTACTCCGCGCTTTCCGGCTGGTCGACCCGCGTGTTCCAGCGCGCTATGACGACCGAACACCTGATCATGATCGTCCTGGCCATCCTGATTGGCACCCTGGGCGGGTTGGGAGCGGTCGGCGTCCGGGCCTTGATTCGGGAGATTTCCAACGCCTGCTATCCCGGAGAGCAAGTCACCCTGCTCGAGAACATCGCAGCCGCCCCGTGGTACTACAAGCTTCTTATTCCTACTATTGGCGGGTTGATCGTCGGTCCCATCATTCACCGCTTCGCGCAGGAAGCCAAAGGTACCGGCGTCCCGGAAGTAATGCACTCGGTGCTGATGCGCGGCGGGCGTATCCGTCCCCGCGTAGCCTTGCTCAAGACACTCGTTTCTACGGTGACGATCGGCACCGGGGGGTCGGTTGGGCGTGAAGGGCCAATCGTCCAGATCGGCGCCAGTCTGGGATCAACCATCAGCCAGTTCTTCCAGATCCCGGCCAAGCGAACCAAGACACTCGTTGGCTGTGGTGCGGCTGCCGGTATTGCCGCAGCGTTCAACGCCCCTATTGCCGGTGCTATGTTTGCGGTTGAGATCATTCTGATGGACTATGCGGTCGCCTCGTTTTCTCCGATTGTCATCTCCTCGGTGATGGCTACAGTGATTTCGCACGCCTTCGAGGGCGACTTCCCCGCCATGGAAGTGATAGGCCATCATGGTCTCCATAGTTTCTGGGAGATCGACTTCTACCTTATTTTCGCCATATTATGCGGTGTGGTGGCCTGGCTGTTCATCAAGATCCTCTACAGTATTACAGACTACTGGGAGCAGCGCGTGAGGATTGCACCCTATATCAAGCCTATGATCGGTGGTGCTTTGATCGGCGTCATTGCCCTGTTCTTTCCGCAGATAATGGGGGTTGGTTATGACTCGGTCAACCTCGCCCTCAATCACGAAGCCATGGGATACATGGGACTGGGGGAAACCTGGGTCAATGGACTGCTCGGCAACCAGGCCTTCTGGATCATGGTTCTGGTTCTGGTGTTCGTGAAGATCCTGGCAACATCCATCACGCTGGGTTCGGGCGGTTCGGGAGGGATTTTCGCTCCCTCGTTGTTCATCGGGGCCATGCTCGGTGGGTTCTTCGGTCATTTCGCACACACCCTTTTCCCCGACCTGACCGCCAGCGCCGGTACCTATGCCCTGATCGGCATGGGCGGTATCGTGGCCGGTACTACCCGGGCACCCATTACCGCCATCATCACCATCTTCGAACTCACTAAAGAAACCTCCATTATCCTCCCCCTGATGCTGGTATGCATCATCAGCACCATCGTCTGCTCCAAGTTCACGCGCGAGTCCATCTATACGCTCAAGCTGCTCCGTCGCAACGTGAGTGTGCGTGACCATGCCGAGCAGAACATCATCAAGGGGCTCTATGTGCGTGATCTCTACGATCGCGATTTCGTCTCGGTCCCGCGCGATGCCGACTTCGGCACGGTCGTGGCCACCATGATCGACAATGGCCTGTCGTTCATTGCCGTGCGCAACGACCGCACCGGCGAAATGATCGGCATCATACGACTCTCTACCATCCGCAGCATGCTCACCGAAGGCGACGCCCTTCGCTATGTGTGCATTGCCGCCGATATTGCCGACAAATCGGTTGGTTTCGCACTACCGGAGGACAACTGTGGTTCAGTGCTCAAGAAACTGCGCCACTATCACATGGAGGGTCTGCCGGTTGTGGACTCGGTGAGTATGCACCGTCAGATCGGCGTGATCTGGCTCAACGACATTGTCGACGCCTACGAGCAGGAGCTCGAACACCGCGACATGACCAGTGACCTGGCTCACAAGCTCTCGATTCCCAGGCTGCGCCACGATGTGCGTTTTCTCGAGGGGTACGCAATTGCTGAGATGAACGCCCCGAAGGCGTTTATCGGGCGTTCAATCGGGCAGCTTGGGATACGGCAGAAGCACGGGGTGGATATTCTGACAATCAAGGTGCACTCCGAGTACGGCACTCAGGTCAAAGCCATACCGCAATCTGACTATGTCTTCAACGCTCAGGATATCCTGGTGGTTGCCGGCCGCGAGGAAGACGTGGTGAAGCTGAAGAACCTGCCATAGGCTGATCCCGTCTCCGAATCCCCTCAAAGCACCAATTGACAACATGTTAACACCTATAGATCGTTGATGGCGGGTGTTAGTCTTAGCGACAGACCATTCCTGTTGGAGTCGTTTGACGGCCTGAAGACGTATAACCATGTGAGATATCGAACGTGGACTGACAAAGGACAAGATTATGGCAACTCAACCGAAATACGCTATCCTGGCCGTCCTGGTCCTGGTTGTCGCCGGCCTGGCCGTGATGATCTGGGCCGGCAATCAGCAGCCGACGACTACGGCCATGGAC
>WJKG01000120.1 GCA_014729205.1 candidate division GN15 bacterium
ACCGTATACAGGTCGGTCGTGAAGCCGTAATAGGTGTTCTGGCCATCAATGATGGTCTGGGATGGGTCGCCAGAGGACGCGATGATATCGACCGGCTTCTCGCCACCCAGACCAACCTGGCAGTTATTGAGGCCAGTGTAGGTCCCCGGATGAACGATGACAGTACCTCCAATATACATGGGCAGTGCGTTGCTAGCCTCCCGTATCGTTGGAAACTCGCTCGGCACCTCGTGCGGGCCGTTAACCACAAGCGTCCGCGCACTTGACCATGGGCTGACTCCGGCAGAGGTGTAATGCGCCCTGACACGCCAATAGTAGTTAGGATCATGGGGACCACCAGCAGGCGTGTACGTGTAGTCGGAGAACGGCAATGGCGTTGTCACCGTACAGTTGGAGCCATTGATGTCGGTGCTGTCGACGACGATATCCTGGAAGGCAGCATCTGTTGCGATTTGCAACGAGTAGTGATCCCCATCGCCGGACCAACTGAATGCAGGTAGGTTGTCTTCGGTTGTTGCCCCGTTGGTCGGCGAGACGAGGTTGGGTGCTGAGCTTATGTTCTTGATACCTCGCACATAATCGATATACAGATTCGACTGGGTTGAGTATCCTCCGGCCAGAATCGACACCGCCTCCAGGTCGGCGAAGGCTCCGGAAGACGGCTCTGTGAGCGAAATAGTGTGCCAGGTTCCAGCCGAGAGCGGCGAACCCCAGCCGTAATACGTAAATCCATCGTCACCTTCCATCTTCACGCCAATCATGACATACTGCAGATCGGAAGAGTCTATGTAGACCCGCGCCTGAATCTTGAAGACTTCGTTCCAGTCGTCCGAACCCGGCGATATGCAGGACTTAATCCACCAATTGTAGCTACAGGAGTTGCTGTAGTAACCATGGAAGTTGACATAGTACCGAAGTGAGGTTTCACCAAGGAAGGTTGCGGGGGAAAGGGAGCTGTAGTACGAGGTCGTATCGATACGCCATTGTTGCTCGCAGGAGGCATCCGGGTAATAGACTTGTACGACATTGGGGCTGTTAAGGAAGCTCCAACCCTGAGCACCACCTGAGAAATCGTACCAGACAGTATCGAGATCGTCGCCACTACTGGCCATCGGCACGAACTGGATGGGTTTCTGCATACTATTGGGACCAGAGAAGGCCCCGGGGTCCTCTGGCGCAGCTTGAACGGGAATAACAGCTATGATGAGGGTAGCAATAGTGGCGAATAAGAAGAGCAGGCCGGTGCGCTTCTTGTAGTCCCGTCCCCTTGAGACTGCGAACAATCCGCAACGAGGGCGCATAAATAGACCTCTGCTATTAGGATTTTGTATCAATCGGGCAATTGAGCTATAGGATTCTCAAAGAGCTTCAATCCCATGCAATAGTAATATAGCCTCGGAAAAGAAATAGTCAATTGCGTAATGGACTCTGGGCGGTCAGGGACCGGGTAGTGCCGAAAGACTGTTCAGATTCTCTACAAGCAGTAGAATGGTCTGGCTTATGACCCTGATGGCCGGTCATGACTTCATGAGCCGTTCGAGTTGCCACAGGGCAAGGCGGCTGGAGGAGTAGCGTTTGCTGCTGTATTCATCGGACCCAAAAGCCGTATACCTGGCCCACTCGACATAGGGATCGCGGTCAAGACCAGAGACGCCCAGACAACCTATCAGATAGATGGCGGCCCCGATTGGCAGCGACACAGTCATAAGACCGCACCCAATGGCCTTGACGAAGTGAGCCGCAGCCAGGAGCGTCCGGTCATCACGCGAGTGGCTCAAATTGAGCTGCCGGGCACCATCGTAGGAACTGAGGATTCCCTCAAGTCCCAGACCGACCACACCAGCGCTTCGGCAGGCAGTCCGAGCCAATCTGAGCTGGCTGAGTTTGGTGATGGACGTCACCATTTCGGCGATGGCTTTGGTGCTCTTCATTTTGTTGTAGAAGGTCTTGTTCTTTGAAAGGTCTTCAAGAGCGCTGAACAGGGCTATAGTGTTGAGAACATTTGTTAAGGCAACACTCCCGAGTTTGTTTTCGAGGTTAAGCGTTTGAACCTTGAACTTCACATCGCCACCCTTGATCCAGACGATATCTTTGATATCCTTCCTTGGAATGGCGCCGAGTTTCTCGAATGAGGTGCGAACCCGGATGAGGTCCTTGCCCTTAAGGTAGTCAACAAATCCCTTGGCATTGAGAGTGAGCTTATGATCCACGGAGAGCGCAGGCAGGATGTAGTTGAGGGTAGTCAGGCCGCTTTCAAAAACGGTGCTGTCGAGTAAGTCCGCAGCTGATGCGGTCTTGCTATTTGACCCGACAAACAGCGCCAGCCGGCTGCCCTTGTCGCCTGAGTACGTATCCTTGTTGTACAGTCGGGCCAACTTGAGGCCGAATTCCCGCCCGCTGGCACTGTACCAGAAGGCCGGCGGGACCATAGACAGATACTCATTGCACACCTGGGCATCATGACGGCGAGAACCGTCAAGCCGAGCCGGAGTATTGGCGTCGAGAGCGTGGTCGATCAGAGGAAGAACCTTGTTGGTATAGAAGTCCTTGCACACCTTGTCAAGATTCTGGCTCAGGACCTTCCGCTGCTCGGTCATTTTGCGGGTCTTTTTGTCGAATTCCTTCCCCCAACCACCAACTGCGTCATCCCACTGTCGCTTTAGTTCCGCCGGGAGTTCCTTGCGCTTGCCAACAGAGAAGATGAAGATCCAGACATGGTGCAGTTGCTCCAGGGCCGCAAAGCCATCGGTTATTCCCTTCAACTTCTTAGTCTTGAAGTCTTCGCATTCCTTGTCGAAGTTCTCGAAAGGGCACTTCAGGTCTCGGTAGACAGTAATCTGGCCATGCGTCTTCACCTTCGGGACGAAGCACTTGCCATAAACTCTGATCTTGAGCCGGCTCTTCTTACCGGTTACTGTCTTGCAGCGATAGCCTGTTTCGCCAT
The DNA here is from genome assembly GCA_014729205.1 of candidate division GN15 bacterium. Taxonomy (GTDB): domain Bacteria; phylum Zixibacteria; class MSB-5A5; order GN15; family FEB-12; genus WJKG01. The sequence continues at coordinate 2,945 of WJKG01000120.1, forward strand.
CACCCATTGTTATCATCCTGTGTGGAAGCGGTCTCGGTCGTCTCGACATCAGCTTCGGACTGGCCGGCTGAAGCACCGATGAACTGATCAGCCTCGGAATCACCGGTCTCCTCGCCGACTATTTCGTGCTCCTGCACCCGTGGAAAGGTGATCGCCACGGGCCCTGGCGGCACATCTTCAATGCGCGCGTGACCATCGGCGTCGAGTTCTCCTTCGCGCTTAGTACCATCAGGAAGGGTGAGGATGTACTTCTCATTGGCCAATGGATTATCATTCGCATCGGCCAGCTCAAGTTCAATCCAGTCCTTGAATTCCAGCAGACCAGACTCCTGATTTGTACCGAATTCCTGGTCATTGAACCGGACTGTGAAGAAGTACTCTGGAGGGTGGTATTTGGCGTCGTATTGATCCAACTGCTCTTGTGTCGGGATATCGTCGGTGTCTTCGTGGAACTCATATTCCCACTGGACCTCAATCCGATTATTGGCAACTTGAGTGGGAATCGCAACGATCCTGTCATGGGCACCATCAGAGTCGTATTCGTATACTACCACCTCGACCTCAGATCCCGAGGGTAACCCCGAAGCATCCGCGGTCATACTGAGGATCTCACCACGACGGGCAACATCCGAAGACCATCTCATATTAGCAACTCGAACAGGGGGAATGACCGGTATTCGATCCGATTCTCCGCTTAGCCCGTTTCCTGATAAGTCAACGGTGAAATAGACCTTGTCGCCCAATTCTGCGGACTCCGGGACAGTGAGTTCGCCGACAAATCGATTGCTCCTCACTTTACCGGTTACCTGACCGAGTTTGGCTCCTTTCTCACTGGTACCCAACACCTTGATCTTGGCTCCATTGCCCACAAAGGCTGTTGTTACTTCGAATCGAGCGGGAAGACCAGCGGGTGCCTTGGGGACCAGCCAGTTAGCCGAGACCAAGGTAGAGTCAAGCTTGATTTCGTGCTCGGTATCCGTGGAACGCTTGAAGACAAGGTCAGACACTTCGCGAATCCTCGATTGAGTTGTTCTCTGTGAAGGTCCTGCGACTCTGGACCCTTTCGGGACCTATCAATAATGCTCGAATTCCCCCGGACAGTCAAGTCTCTTGATTGAGTCCTTGATACCCCACCCTTGTCTTGCTGGCTTTGTATGAAGCAGTTCAGGTTATTCAACGGATACTCTAGTCAGGTGCCACCGCGAAGACTGCTTCACTCATTCCGGAGTCCCTCTACATCACCACAGCCTACTGCATGAGGAGTGATTCTGGTACAGCAAAGCTTCGAAGGCGAGAATCACCAAGCAAGTGCCGAATATTGGTGAAGCTATATTGTGGAGATATCAATCACATATCGATACCTTGCCTTCTTGTCGACCACCGCGTTCCATGCGTCGTTCGTCTGCTCCGCCGAGATTATCTCGATATCCGGCTTGATGTTGTTTCGGGCGCAATAGTCGATCACTTCCTGAGTTTCCGGTATCCCACCTATCATGGATCCATTGAGATTGACGCGATTGCGAGTCATCATGAAGTGTTGCAGCGTGAGCTTACCCTCCTTGGGCATCCCGACCTGCGTGAAACTGCCAAACGGCCTTACCAGCGTTGCGTAGTACCCAATGTTGTAGTCAACCGGAATGGTAGAGATACAGTAATCCAGCGATCCGAAATGGGGCCCCAGGTCACGGGGTGTTCTTACGACTACTACGTTCTTGGCACCGAATGCTCTGATGTCATCGACCTTGGGCTCCGTGCTCGTGAACGCGTGTACCTCGGCCCCCTTCGATGCAGCCAGCTTCACTGCCACATGTCCAAGCCCGCCGATACCTACGACCCCTACCTTGTCGCCCTCCTTTATTGACTCTCGCATCAGCGGCGAATAGGTAGTGATTCCGGCACAGAGTAGCGGCGCTGCGTCTTGCAATCGCATTCTGTCGGGAATCCTGATGACGAAGCGGTCTTTGACCAGAACATTTATCGAATATCCTCCCTGAGTGATACCAGTCGGCAAAGAGTCGTCCGGAAAGCCATACGTGAACTTAGTCTGCCAGCGTTGACAATGTTGCTCCAGTCCGTTCTTGCAGTTGTCGCACTGTCCGCAGCTGTCGACCATAGGCCCCACCCCTACCCGGTCACCCGGCTTGAACTTCGTGACCTTGCTTCCAACCGACGCGACAATTCCCGTAATCTCGTGGCCCGGTACCTGCGGATACTTCTCCTCTCCCCACTCACCTCGCAGTTTATGGATGTCAGAGTGGCAGACACCGCAGTACTTGATATCCACCAGCACATCATCCTCGCGCAACGCTCGACGCTGGAATTCCCACGGGCTCAATACGCCGGAATTGTTACGAGCAGCATATCCGCGCGATGCTATCTTGCCGCGAGGTTCTGTTGATTGATTACTCAGGCCCAATGCACTCATTGGTCCCGCAAGCATCAGCCCGGCGCCAACTACTCCTGCATGCTGCAAGAACCTGCGTCTGGACGTCCCCTCTCCTTGTGAATCACACTTTTCTGTACACATACCGATCAACCCCATTCAGTTGGATGTTCCTTCTTCGAATCCAAGTTAAAGCAGTCAATCCTCTGCTCATCGAGCCAGACACTGCCTCTGTCGGTGTAGTCTCTATTACGAGCAGTCACATCCCAGCGGCTATTCTGATTCTCTCTAAGTCTTGTCCGATCCTCCGAGTAGCTGGACTGTATGGCTTCCCTCGATGCAACGTTTGCTCGGTAGGCACCGTATCATGGACTGGAGCGAATAGATGTACACCGGTACAAACAGCAATGTGACAAAAACTGAGTGTCTTGGAGACAGGCTTGACACCTTGCGTCAGAACGTTGCCAAATGGGCCGACCGGAGCTGCTCTTTGGCACCGAAGATTCCCGGCGTCTTCCTCTTCCGAAGAGAGGCTGTCAGTGCCCCCGAGACGGTCATGTATGAGCCGTGTGTCTGTTTCCTGGCGCAGGGCGCCAAGCGTGTTTATCCCGGTCACAGGTCGTTTGTGTATGATTCACGTCACTTTCTGGCAGCGGCAGTAAATATCCCCACTGTTGTCCAGGTCATTGAGGCTAGTCCTGAGAAGCCATGCTTGGGGATTGTATTGGCGATAGACCGCCGGGAAGTTTCGCAGCTGTTGCTGGACGGCAAGATTGCTGCCCCCCGATCACATCGGGCAGAGCTTGGAATCTCTGCCGGCGAAGTTACACCGAAACTCCTTGATGCTGTCTGCAGACTCGTCGATCTCTATGCCGAGCCGAGCGACATCCCGGCCTTGGCCCCGATGATCAAGCGCGAGATCCTCTATCGATTACTCACAGGTGACTTTGGCCGGCGCCTTTGGCAGGTAGCGACAGCCGGGAGTCAGAGCCATCAAATTTCGGAAGCTATCCATTGGTTGAAAGAGAACTTCGATCAACGGTTGCGTGTTGACAAGCTCGCCGAGCGAGTTAACATGAGCACCTCGACCTTTCACCACCACTTCCGCGCCATGACTGCGCGGAGCCCGCTGCAGTTTCAAAAGTGGTTACGCCTGAATGAAGCCCGGAGGTTGATGTTGGTAGAGCGCCTCGGTGTCTCCGATGCCGCATTTCAGGTTGGCTATGAAAGCGTTTCTCAGTTCAGCCGCGACTATAGCAGGCTTTTTGGCGATGCTCCTACACGCGACATCGCTGTTCTGCGCCAGAAGATCGCGGCCAGCCCGAACTGAGTATGCTTCCTAAAATATGGTGCGCAGCATACCCGTGTAAGCAAACTCACGCCTTCCCAGTTGGCAGCGGCGCTATGCTCCTATCGTGCGGGCAGTGCTGCACATCGATTACTTCAGTCTATCGCACTTGAGATTCAAACACCACTGTCGCGGATTCTATTGAAGAAACACTCCCCAGAAAACAAAGCCCCCGCAAGTCGAAGACTCACAGGGACCTAAGCTTTGGTGGCGGGGAGGGGATTTGAACCCCTGACCTTCGGGTTATGAGCCCGACGAGCTACCAGACTGCTCCACCCCGCGATGCGTGATCATCATGGAACGAACATCTTGACCCTTTGTCAAGCCCCAATGCCACAACAAGCTCATTTTCAATGGATTATAGCGCGCAATACACCGCACAGCCAATCACCAAAGATCGAACTGCCGGTTCAAATACGCCCGACCAGCACCTCACTTCAACCAGCGCTCCCGCTTCAGCGCTGCCCCTCTGGTCTCGAACTCCTCTGTGTAAATCAAGCGCCAATCAGTACCTGCCTTAGTGCTCTTGCAGTCAGCGCCATTGTGCTCGCGCAAACGACGGAATATATCACTGGTATGGCCCGTATATCGATTCCCCTCAGCAGAGACAATTACATACACCGTCAACACGATGCCCCACAATACCTGGTTACTATCAACTGGCTCTGTTGGGTAGCCCGACGAGCTACTCCGCCTGCGGCGGACTCCACCCCGCGATGCGTGACTGGCATGGAACGAAGATGTTTGGGGTTTTGTCGAGGACCAATGGCACTACGATGCTGATTTCGGGCGAGCGGCGTCTGGGGGTCGCATAGTGGCAGCATAAGTGTCTGCAGGGAAATCGATTTCCGGCCTGTAACGCAGGCCATGGGACAAACGAAAGCGAGGCAACACCATGGTGCCGCCTCGCTGTATTCTATCGACTGCGATGGTGCTATGCAGGAGACTCAGATGAATGCCCTCCCTCTGAGCGGCTGCCGCCCGTGTTTCGCATCGAGGCAACCAGTGCCGGGGGGGTCACCAGGGTTGTCAGGATGACCATGATGACAACCGCCGAATAGGTACCGGTGCTGATAACCGGGTCGCCGTCGATCATTAGCCGGGCACCGATGCCGGCGAAGATCAGGCCGACCTCGCCGCGAGGGATCATGCCGAGCCCGATGGCGATACGGTTGGTCCGTTTGTCGAAAATAGCCAGGGAGCAGGCCTGCTTGCCGACAACGGCGGCCAGGGTCAGGATCGCCGCGAATCCAAGAATGTCGACATTGGCGAAGGTTGTCAAGTCTACCAGCATACCCATGCGAACAAAGAAGATGGGCACCAGGAAGACCGCAATGGGATGTACCAGTTCCTCGAGCTGATGAATGCCGCTGCCCTTGAAATCACGGAAGTGGACTTCCTCCAGAATAAGGCCGCCGGCGAAGGCACCGACAATCGGGGCCAGGCCGATTTCTCCCGCCACCAGGGCAAGGGAGAAGCAGACCAGCAAAGAAAACGACAGCAGCACCCCCTGGCCTCTGAGCCGTCCTCCCAGCTTGAAGAAGTGGGGGAGCAGGAATTGACCGACGACGACCGCTCCGACGATGAAGAGTACGGCCTTGGCGATGATCCAGAGGATCATACCGGAGCTGAGACCATTGTCTGATCCGGTATTGACAGCTGAAATGACGCCGGTGACGACAGCGAGGATGACGAGACCGAGGATGTCATCGATAACGGCAGCGCCCAGGATGATCTTGGCCTCGCGGGTGGTTATCTTCCCGACATCTTTGAGCACCCGTGCTGTTATCCCCACCGAAGTGGCGGTCAGGGTAGCGCCGATGAACAGGTGTACATAGACCGACGCCTCAGGCAGAAACCAGAGGGCAACGCCCCAACCGAGGAAGAACGGGGTAATGACGCCGAAAATGGCGACCATGAATGACGCCAGGCCGACTTTCATCATCTCGCTGACGGTCGATTCAAGTCCCACCTGAAACAGCAGGATGATCACGCCAAGTTCGGCCAGTACCTGCAGGGTGATGTCGTTCTTGATGGGATCGAGGGCATCGATACCGATAAGCGTCAGGTTTCCCAAGACGATGCCGATGACCAGTTCGCCGAGGACTGCCGGGGCCTTGAAGCGCTCGAACAGGTCTCCGCCAAGTTTCGCCGCAAGCAGTATGGTTACCAATTCGATGAGTATTGCAATCACCGGTCCGCCGTGGCCGACAGAGCCACCTTCGCCGCTCTCGCCGCCTGTCGAGGCCACAGCTATGCTGTAGGCGCCATACAGGCCGATAGCGACGACAAACCAGAACAGGCGTTTTCTGGTTAGCAGTCGCACAATTCCTCCAATACGGTTTTTTGGCTACACGTCCGCCCAAGAAATGGACTGCAAGGCCGCTGTTCAAGCTATTTTCCGGGCAATCTCAGGAAAGACCGATACCGGGCGCGAGTGCCTGTGGGCACTTCAGGATTGGGCAAAACCTGACGAAATAAGGATAAACAAGGAAAAACCCCCGTCGCCCCGGGATAACGAGGAAGAGAAGAAACATGTTCATCTTTATTGGAGTCATTGTAGTCGTTGGCTGCGTCCTGGGCGGATACATGTGGCACGGCGGCAAGGTGATGGCGCTCAATCAGCCTTCCGAACTTCTTATTATCGGAGGCGCCGCCATTGGCGGCATGCTCATCTCGACACCACTCTCCGTAATAAAGGGTATCATCTCGCAGCTCATGGCATCTCTAAAAGGGTCCCAGTACAACAAAAAGGACTATCTCGATCTCCTGGTCATGATGTTTGAGGTCTTCAATGTGGCCCGCCGAGATGGCCTGGTTGGTCTCGAAAACCACATCGAGCATCCCAAAGAATCAGAGATCTTCAAGCGATACCCCAAGTTTCTGAAGAACCATCACGCCCAGAGCTTCTTTGTCGACACCATGAGGGTCATCATATCCGGCTCGGTGCAGCCTCATGACCTGGAAGAGCTAATGGATGGCGATATCGAGGCTATTCACGAGGAAGAGGAGCGGCCCGCCAACGCCTTGGCCACCGTTGCCGACGCGTTACCGGGGCTGGGGATCGTGGCGGCCGTGCTGGGCGTGGTTATCACGATGGGGGCGATCGATGGTCCTCCCGAAGTAATCGGCCATAAGGTAGCTGCGGCGCTGGTAGGTACATTCCTGGGAATCATTGGTTCCTATGGATTCGTGGGACCATTGTCCAATGCCCTGAAGCACGGTCTCAACGAGGGGCACCAGTATCTGCTCTGTATGAAACATGCCCTGCTGTCATTCAACAAGGGCGTAGCTGGTGTGATTGCAGTCGAGTTCGCGCGACGCAGCCTCTACACCGAAGTGCGTCCCGGTTTCCTCGAGCTCGAAGCAGCCTGTAACGAAGCCAAGAAGAAGAAGTAGGGAGCCATGGCCGACGAACAGCAACCTATCATCATAAAGAAGAAAAAGGGCGGTCACGGCGGACATCACGGCGGAGCCTGGAAAGTGGCCTTCGCCGACTTCATGACAGCCATGATGGCGTTCTTTCTGGTGATGTGGTTGGTCAACCAGTCGCCAGAGGTACGCGAGGCTATCGGCGGTTATTTCCGCGATCCGGGCAAGTATCAGATGGAGGGCGGCTCGGGCGTGCTCAGGGGATCCTCCTCGGTACTGCCGAACGACAAATCAAAGCCGGCCGTACCCGACAAGCAGTTCCCCAGCAAGGGTTACGGACCGTCCGAGGAAGAGAAGAAGAAACTCTCGTTAACGGCGCGATCGATTCTGAATCAGTTGGAGAAGCAAGAAGCGTTTCAGCGCCTTAAGAAGAACATAAAGATCCAAATGACCTCGGAGGGACTGCGGATTGTCCTCAACGAGTCCGAGAACTCTCCCGCCTTTTTCGAACCTGGCTCGGCCAAACTCCTGCAGAAGAGCGCTGTCATTCTCATGACAATAGCCCGGGAAATAGGCAAACTCGACAACCGCCTCGTGATCGAGGGACACACGTCCTCCTCTTTCACCGGCACCGAAACCTATACCAACTGGGAGCTGTCAGCCGATCGCGCCAACGCAGCCCGACAACTGATGGAGGTTTCCGGCCTCAGGGGAGATCAGATCCGAGAAGTCCGTGGGTTCGCCGATCAATTCCCTATGATAGAGCACGATCCAACCGATCCACGCAACCGACGAGTTACCCTCGTTTTGCTTTATCAAGCAAGAGAGAAGCAATACGACGAGATAGAGGTGGGAACCGATCTCATTGCCCAGGAATTTGGTCAGTAGATCCGTCACCATGAACACTCCGTCCTGAGCAAGGTATAATATCCGCGGGATCAATGTCCCTGGACATGGTTACCGCTGAAGAGAGCCCTGCGCGGCAACCAGTGACCTGAAAGTACTGGCGCGCAGGGAGTATTTGTCTATATTGGGGCGACAAGCAAGACAATCACCCCCGGGGTACCGCTGCCTCGGGGCTTTTGTGCTGCCCGGGAGAACAATGCCTGAGACTAAAGCAACAGAGATTTCGTCAAGCTCCCAATCGCTTCAGCGAGTGGTCGGTCGCCTTCTGGAACATGAACCCGTCCAACGGCTCATCTCGCTGGCGGAATCCCGCCATACCGGCCGAGTACCGCTGAGCGGTCTGGCCGGAAGTTCGCAATCGCTGATTTTGTCCAACCTGGCCCGTGAAACCAGTCGGCCGGTGCTTGTCGTCACTGCTGATGGTGACCAGTCCGCCGATCTGGCCGAGGAGTTGTCCCTGCTTCTCGGTGAGACATCTGTTGGCCATTTCCCGGCCCGGCAGATTCTCCCTTATGACTTTCGGGCTCCGGTCGGTGAGATCATGGGCCAGCGCATCAAGACGCTC